>DATFGC010000156.1:0-10766 GCA_035249765.1 Gemmatimonadales bacterium
GACATGGTCGCGAAGCTCGCGGCCCCCCGGGTGATCTGGATCATGGTCCCGGCCGGGGCGCCGGTGGACAGCACCATCGCGCTGCTTCAGCCGCTGCTCGCCCGCGGGGACATCCTGATCGACGGCGGCAACTCCAACTACCACGATACGGTCCGCCGGGGAGCGGCCCTCGCGTCTGCCGGCCTCGAGCTGGTGGATTCCGGCACCAGCGGCGGGATCTGGGGGCTGGAGAACGGCTATTGTCTCATGATCGGGGGCTCGGAGCAGGCATTCGCGCGCTGTGAGCCGGTGTTTCGCACTCTGGCGCCGAAGGATGGCTACGCCAGGGTCGGCCCCATCGGCTCGGGGCACTACGTCAAGATGATTCACAACGGCATCGAATACGGCATGCTCCAGGCCTATGCCGAGGGGTACGAGCTGCTGCACGGCTCCAAGCGGTTCTCCCTCGATCTCCACCAGATCGCGGCGGTGTGGAACCGCGGGAGTGTGGTGCGATCCTGGATGAACGAGCTGGCCGAGCGCGCCTTCGCGGGCGATCCGGCCCTGGAAGGCCTCAAGGGCTACGTCGAGGACTCCGGGGAAGGACGCTGGACCGTGCAGGAGGGCATCGATCTCGCCATTCCCACCCCGGTCATCGCCCTCGCGCTGATGGCGCGGTTCCGCTCCCGGCAGGAGGAGTCGTTCGGGGCCAAGGTGATCGCCGCGCTGCGGCGGGAATTCGGCGGCCACCAGGTAAAATCGGCATGAGCGCGCCGGCGGTACACGTCCACACCGGGGAGCTGCCGGCCGTGCCGGCTCCCGCTCCTCCGGGACCCTGCACCATGGTGATCCTGGGTGCCGGGGGAGATCTGACCCGCCGCAAGCTGATTCCCTCGCTGCTCCATCTCCAGGGCGACGGGCTGTTGCACGAGCGGACCCGGATCATCGGGGTGGGCCGGACTTCCATGACCGACGAAGCCTTCCAGGAGGACCTGCGCAGGGTGCTCGAGCCCGAGCCCGGGCTCTGGAAGAACTTCGCCCCCCGGCTGTCCTGGATAGCCGGGGATCTCGCCATGCCCAGCACCTATCAGGAGATCAAGGAAACCCTGGAGGTGATCGAGACCGGAGAGCCGCTGGACCTGGGACGGCTGTTCTACCTGGCGGTGCCGCCCAGTCTCTACCCCACGGCGATTTGTGGCCTGGCGCAAAGCGGCGCGGCGCCCTGGCAGGACGACCCGAAGGATCCCCGCTGGGCCCGGGTGATCATCGAGAAGCCATTCGGGCGGAGCCTGGACACGGCGCGGGCGCTCAACCGGGCCATCGGCGACGCGCTGGCCGAGCACCAGGTGTACCGGATCGATCACTACCTGGGCAAGGAGACGGTGCAGAATCTGATGGTGTTTCGCTTCGCCAATTCGATCTTCGAGCCGGTGTGGAACCGCTCGCACATCCATCATGTGCAGATCACCGTGGCGGAGACCCTGGGCGTGGAGCACCGCGCCGGATACTACGAAGAGGCGGGGGTGGTGCGGGACATGTTCCAGAACCATCTCCTCCAGCTGCTGGCCCTCACCGCGATGGAGCCGCCGGTCAGCTCGAAGGCCGATGCCGTGCGCGACGAGAAGGTCAAGGTGCTCCGCGCCATCCGGCTGATTCCACCGGAGGAAATCGCGGCCTATGCGGTGCGGGGGCAGTACGGCCCGGGAACCCTGGCCGGGAAGCCGGTCGCGGGGTACCGGGCGGAGCCGGGTGTCGCCTCCGGCTCCAGGACGCCGACCTACGCCGCGATCCGGATGATGATCGACAACTGGCGCTGGCAGGGGGTGCCGTTCTTTCTGCGCTCCGGCAAGCGGCTGGCCCGCCGGGACACCGAGATCGCGATTCACTTCCGGGCTCCGCCTCACCGGATGTTCCCGGTGCGGGGGGGCGAACCGGCCGAACCCAACGTGCTGGTGATCCAGGTCCAGCCGGAGGAAGCGCTCTCGCTCTCCTTCGAGATCAAGGTTCCCGGCGCGGGAATGCGGCGGACCGGAGTGCGGATGGACTTCAACTACCAGGAGGCGTTCGGCCGTCAGGACCACGACGCCTACGAAACCCTGCTGCTCGACTGCATGGCGGGAGACCCGGGCCTGTTCATCCGCGCCGACGCCACCGAGGCGGCCTGGAAAGTGGTGGATCCCGTCATCGCGGCCTGGGAGCACGATCCGGGAGACGTCCCGCGCTATCCGGCGGGGAGCTGGGGCCCCCGGGAAGCCGAGGCGCTGCTGGCGCCGGCGGGAGCTGTTTGGAGAGAGTAGGGAGTCGCGAAGCGCGAGGAGGAGGCAACAGACAGTGGGCAATGGGCAGTGGGCAATGGGCAGTGGGCAGTGGGCAGTGGGCAATGGGCAGTCATTGCGAAGAGGAGTGTACAGGCAGTCATTGCGAGGGGGCGAAGCCCCCGAAGCAATCTCGCCGCCGTGGCGCGTTAATGCGCACTATTCCGCCGTATTTGAGATGCGCTTCACGTAGAGGCCGCAGGTATTCTGGAGGATGCGGCAGTACTACGTCTACCTCCTCACCAACAGGCGCCACACCGTCATTTACACCGGTGTAACCAATGACCTGGCTCGCAGACTCTTCCAACACCGCGAGGGAGAGGGCGGGCGCTTCACCCGGAAATACCAGTTGCATAAACTGGTGTATTTCGAAGTGTTCGCCGATTCCTACAACGCGATCAGTCGCGAGAAACAGGTCAAGGCGGGTTCCCGGGCTCGAAAGGAACGTCTCATCAGTGCGGCGAACCCGGAATGGCGAGAACTGCTACCGGGAGGGTGACGAAGCCGCCGCGGCCCGGAGGATGAACGCCGCTCCTTCGGGACCAAGCAGCCGCACCGAGCCCGCCGAAGTGGTCACCTGGAAACTCCGCCGCTCGACGACCAGCATATCGCAGGGCTCATCGGGGCTGGTCTTCAGGAGCCAGATGTCCGTCGAGTTTGCCGAGGTCGCCCGGGACCGGACCTCGAAGTCGTGACTGTTCCTGCAGCCGCCGTACTCGAGGGTCACTTCCAGTGTCTGGCCCGTCAGTACCGGTGGATCGGGAGCCTCCTGAATCCGGTACAGTGCACCGAACGCTGCCGGATCGGGAGCCACCGGATCGGAGCAGCTCAGCACCAACAGCGTGGTCACTGCAAAAAGCGGCTTCATGGATGTCCAGAGATGCAAGTCCGATGCAGACCGGTGCGTCTCCTCAAGCGTTACCAGACTTCGGGTTAGGCTCGGGCCAGCCCTGGTCCGTGTCCAATTGACGCGTGTCGAGGTGAAGCGGCGTGTCATTGCGAGGGCCGCAGGCGAAAAGACATTGCGAGGGCCGCAGGCCCGACGCAATCCCGACGAGATCGCTTCGGGCGCTTCGCGCCCTCGCGATGACTCCCAGCTCAGTTCGCGCCCTCGCGATGACTGCCCTCCTCAGAAAATCCGGATCGTCAGCCCGAGCTTCCCCGGATTCCTCTTGAGCTCGTCCACGAATTCCTGGATCGACTTCACCAGCCGCTGGGTGTTCTGGTAGAGCAAGGTGTCGGTCAGGAATCGGCCGGCGGTTCCCTCGCCGCGATTGACCCGGACCAGCACCGAGTCGAGCTGCGCGGCGGTGGATTGCACCGACGCGGACAGGGTGCGGAGGTTCACCATCATCGAGTCCGCAGTCCGGATGGTGCGATCCAGCTGGGCGGCTTCCAGCATCGAGTCGATGCGGGCGCTCACCACCTGGAGTCCTTTCATCGTGGTCGTCATGTCCGCGATCGGCCCGCTCCGGGTATTGGCGTAGACCTGAGCCAGCCGCTCGAACGACGTCAGGGTCCGCCGCAGCTCTTCCGAGATCTCCTTGAACTGGAGCTGGGTCAGGCCGCCCAGCACCGTGCTGGCCTGGTCGCCCAGCCGGGTACCGATGTCCATGAAGCCGGGCTCGACGGTGCCGATGATCACCGCATCCTCCGGCAGCGGCTCCGGCGCGGTACCGGGGTTGAAGTTGATCACCGCGTCGGCCACCAGTCCCACCGTCGCCAGCTCGGCCGCGGCATCGCGCCGGGGTGACACCTCCTCGTCCAGATCGAGGTGCACCAGCACCCTGCC
The DNA here is from genome assembly GCA_035249765.1 of Gemmatimonadales bacterium. GTDB lineage: Bacteria > Gemmatimonadota > Gemmatimonadetes > Gemmatimonadales > GWC2-71-9 > JABFSM01. The sequence goes on from DATFGC010000156.1 coordinate 4,087, forward strand.
GTAGCCCTGAAACTCGATCGCGTCCACCATCCCGAGCTGCACCCCGGAGACCCGGACCGGCGATCCCCGCTTGAGGGTGCCGGCGTCGGAGAACTGCACCGCGACGGTCGGGCGGGTGGAGATCCGCTTGCCGCCCAGCCACATGGTCCCGCCGATGAACAGCAGGGCGCCCACCAGCACCAGCGCTCCCACCGTGGCTTCCTGCTTGTAGTGAAGATCCATTGGGTCCGTTCAGGCGGCGAAGGAATCCTCGAAATCCCGCTCGAGGAACGCTTTGACTTTGGGGTCCTCGGATTCCCGGAATTCGTCGGGCGTCCCCTGGAGCACGATCTTGCCATCGGACAGCAGCGCGATCCGGTCGGCCACATTGAACGCGCCCCGGACGTCGTGGGTCACCATGACACTGGTCACCCCGAGCTCCTGGTCGAGCCGCTTGACCAGCTCGTCCACGATGTCGGCATTGACCGGATCCAGCCCCGAGGTCGGCTCGTCATAGAGCAGGTACTTGGGCGCCCCGGCAACCGCCCGCGCGATGCCCACCCGCTTCCGCATGCCGCCGGAGAGCTGGGCCGGAAACTTCTTCGCCGTGTCGGGCGACAGATTGACCAGCTTGAGGCACTCGGTCACCCGGCGCTCGGCGTATTCCAGGTCGTTGAACTTGGACTCGTCCGAGAGTCCCAGCCGGACGTTCTCGAACACGGAGAGGGAGTCGAACAGCGCGCCGTTCTGAAAGACATAGCCGATCCGGGTGCGCAGCTCGGAGAGGGCCCTCCGGGGCAGGGTGGCGACTTCGAGCCCGTCCACGATCACCTTGCCGGCGTCGGGGCGAATCAGCCCGTTGATGTGCTTGAGCAGGACGCTCTTGCCGGTGCCCGAGGGCCCCAGCAGCGCGAGGGTCTCCCCTTCCCGCACCTCGAAATCCACTCCGTCGAGGACCACCTGCTCGCCGAAGCGCTTCTTGACCCCGCGCAGCTCGATCATGTGCTGACCAGCAGCTTCGCGAGCAGGGCGTTGAGCAGCAGGATCACCACCGAGCTGCTCACGATGGCGGCGGTGGTGGCCTTGCCGACCCCTTCGGCGCCCTGCTTGGTATTGAAGCCCATGTAACAGGAAATGAGCCCGATCGCAAAGCCGAACGAAGTCGCCTTCATCAGGGAGTAATAGGCGTCGAAGGGCTTCCAGAACGCTTTGGCCCCATAGGCAAAGTCCGCGTCGGTGACCGGGAGCACCTGTTTCACGCTGACGAGGCCGGAGACGATCGCGACCACGTCGGCGATGATCACCAGCACCGGCAGCATCAGGGTCGCGGCGAGCACCCGTGGAATGATCAGGTGGGACGCGGGGGAGCGCCCCAGCGACTCGAGGGCGTCGATCTGCTCGGTCACCCGCATGGTGCCCAGCTCGGCGGCATAGCGGGCTCCGATTCGCCCGGCCAGCACCAGTCCGATCAGGACAGGACCCAGCTCCAGGACGATGGTCTCGACAATCAGGGTGCCCAGGATGTACACCGGAAGATTGCTCTGCCACTGGTACCCCGCCTGGAACGCGGTCGTCACCCCCGCGAACATGGCGATCACCAGCACGATGGGGAGCGAGCCCGCGCCCACCGTGGCCGCCTCGGTGAAAGTGCGGGGCACCCAGATCCGGACTTCCGAGAGCCCCCGAAACAGCTCCACCACCAGGAGGCTGATCCGGCCGAACTGCGCCAGGAAGCCCAGAATCAGCCGGCCGGTGAACCGCGGAAGCCGCAGGATGGTAGACGTCATAGGGGCTCCTTATCTTGGGCTCCCATGCCTCCGAAGTCCACCCCGCCGCATGCAGCGCGAGCCCGGCTGTTTTCCCGCCGATTGCTCGCGTGGTTTCGACGGCATGGACGGGACCTGCCCTGGCGGCGCACCCGGGATCCCTACCGGATCATGGTTTCCGAATTCATGCTCCAGCAGACCCCGGTCGCCCGGGTCGAGCAGTACTATCCCCGCTTTCTGAAACAGTTTCCGACGGTCGGGGCCCTGGCGGGCGCAAAGCCGGGACGGGTGCGGGAGGCGTGGGAGGGGCTGGGGTACTACCGCCGGGCGGCGAATCTGCACCGGCTGGCGCGGGACGTGATGCGCGACCACCAGGGGGAAATCCCCGGCGAGACCGAGATACTCCGCCGCCTGCCCGGCGTGGGACGCTACACCGCGGGCGCGGTGGCGAGCTTCGCCTTCGAGCGCGCGGTCCCCGCGGTGGACACCAATGTCGCGCGGGTGCTCCGGCGGGCGTTCCATCCCCGGGCCGGATCCGGCGCCGCGGGCCAGGCCACCCTCTGGAACGCCGCCGCGCGGCTGCATTCCCGGCCCGGTCCGCGGGCCTGGGCGCTCAATCAGGCAATCATGGAGCTGGGTGCGACAATCTGTACTGCGCGGGTGGCGCGGTGCGGGGAGTGTCCGGTGGTGAGCGCGTGCAAGACCGGAAAGAAGCGTCAACGGTCAACGGTCAACAGTCAACGGTAACTGCCTTACGAAGGGTCTCTGCCGCGAGGCTCGTCCCGTTGACCGTTGACTGTTGACTGTTGACGCAGTTACCGAAGAAGTATTCCGCTGACCAAGGAGACGACGGCCAGCGCGCCCGACACGATCCCGGAGAGCCTGGCCCGCTGCCGCAGCGCGTCGAACAGCGGGGCGTGGGGCCCGGCTGGATCGAGTCGGGCGAGCCGGGTGACCGCGGGGAAGGAGACCACCAGCGTGATGCCCGCGGCGAGCAGTCCGGTGCCCTGCATGACCATGAGGGCGGTGGGAAAGCCGCTCACACTGGTGGCGGAGCCGTAGAGCCGGAGGGTGAGAATCAGCCCGGAGAGAACCACCATCACCGCGCCCGGAAGGATCAGCCCCCGCATCAGCCGCGCCTGCACCTGCACCGCGACGCGGAGCTCGTGACGGGGGAGCTGCTGCATGAGGATCCCGGTGCTCATCGCGGCGAAGCCGCCGCCCATCCAGAGTATGAAACCGAAGACGTGGAAGGAGAGGAGGAAGTGCCTCACGACAGCGTGGTGGTGAGGAACGTGGCGTCCACCGGCTGACGTCCGGCGTAGCCGGTGTCGATATCGTGCCAGTGGGTGATGTGGTCCTCGTCCACCCGCCAGCAGAGGAACACCAGCCGGTCTTCCCGCAGGGTGTAGAAATCCACCAGCCCGGCGTCGAATCCCTTGAACAGGCACCCGATCGCCTCGATCTCGCCGAGGTAGGCGCTGATCCGGTCGGCCGACTCGGTCACCGCGCGCCGGGCGCCGAGCAGCTCCTCGGTTTCCCCCCGGTCGGAGCGCGCCCCGCCGGTCAGCAGCTCGTAGTCCGCGAGGGCGTCCTGCCAGACGCGGTATTCGGCGCGGAGATCGGTCAGGATCCGCCGGAGAAGCGGGAGCGTGCGCTCCGCTTCTTCGAGGGTGAAGATGCGCGCTTCGGCCACGCTATCCTCCGCCGTCGTTGTGAAGGTGTGTCTCTAACATTCGACGCCGGGCCCTGAAGGTCAAGACTTGCGCCCGGCGAGCGCGGAGATTGCGGCGCGTTCACCTTCGGCAAGGTACCAGCGGAGCTGATCGGCGGCAAAAGTGTCGCCCGATCGGACCCGGGGACGGATCCAGAGCAGCGGCGGCCGCCCCGGGGTGCATTCCCAGAGCGCCTTGCTGAGCGCGGTGTTGCTCGCCATCAGGCAGCGCTGCGCGTCGCCCTGGAGCCGGAGCAGCGGGGGCGGCCGGGGGCCGGTCTCGCCCGGCTCGGTGTCGAAGCCCGATCCCACGTCGATCGCGATCACCAGGTCGGCGGGAATCCGCGCGGCGACCGCGAGCGGCACCACCTGGCGGAGCCCCCCATCCGCGCAGCGCCGGCCATTGATCAGATACGGCGGGAAGAAGAGCGGCAGGGCGCAGCTGGCGCAGAGCGCATCGAGCAGCGGCACCTCTTCGCCGCCGGCGCCGAAGACCAGCTCCGCCCCGCTGTCGAGATCGGTGGCGGTGACGCTGAGGGGAATCCCCAGCTCATCAAACCGGGTGACCGGCAGCAGCCGGGCCAGGGTGTCCCGGAACGGCTCCGGACGGAGCAGCGCCCGGGTCCACATCCCCGTGAGCAGGGAGGTGCGGTCCAGGGCGAAGATCTCCCGCCGGGAAATGGCGAGCAGCCGCCCGCTCACGTCATCGGGGGAAAGCCCCGCCGCGAGCCCGCAGCCGATGACCGCCCCCATCGAGGTGCCGACGTAATGGGTGGGCGTCATCCCCTCGGCGAGCAGGGCCCGCATCGCCCCCAGGTGCGCGGCCGCCTTGACGCCGCCGCCCGACAGCACCGCGATGATGCGCGGGCTCACCCGCGCTTCCGCGCCTCATGGCGGATCCGCGCGGCCGCATAGCGGGCCCGCTCCTCCTCGCTTTCCGGCAGCAGCCGCGGCACCCGCTTCGGTCTCCGCTCCAGGTCAATGGCGACGAAGACCACGTGGGCGGTGTGGGTATGCTGGCGAACCCCGGTGCTCACCTGCTCGGAATACACCTGCACCGTGATGTCCATCGAGCTGTTCCCCACGAAGTCCACCGTCGAGGTGCAGGTGACCAGCGCGCCCACCGGAATCGGATGGTGAAAGTCGAGCCGGTCGATCGACTTGGTCACCGCCGGCCCGCCGGCGTGCCGGATCGCCGCGACCGCCGCCGCCTGATCCACCAGCGCCATCAGGTGGCCGCCGAACAGATCGCCCAGCACGTTCTGCATGTGGGGCATGACGAAGGTGGTGATTTCCCCCCGTGAAAAGGACATCACTCTGGAGTCTGGCTGCACTCGGGAAGCTCCCTGTTGGTGAGCGGTGAGCGGTGAGCGGTGAGAGGTAGGTCCCGCTTACCGCTCACCGCTTACCGCTTACCGTCAGTAGTCCACCGGCCTGAGATAATACTCCCCGATGGCCGTCTGGCTCACCATGGCGACGGTGGGGAGTTTTCGCTTCCAGTGGGTCGAGTCGAGCCGGTGACGCACCCGATCGACATCCTCCGGGCCGAATCCCAGCGCGGCAATCCGGTCGGCAGGGTAGCCGGTCAGCAGCCAGTGCAGGATGGCATCGGCCCTGGCGTAGCTGATCCCGAAATCGGATTCATCGGTTTGCCCCTCGATCAGGTCCGCGGTCGGCGGCTTGGCGACGATCAGGTCGGGCACCCCGAGGTGCCGGGCCAGGGCGGTCACCTGGGTCTTGAACAGATCGCCGATGGGATTGACCGGTGGAGTGTCGTCCGCATGCCAGGTGAAGTAGCCGAACAGCCGCTCGGTCTTGTTGCCGGTCCCCAGCGGGAGCGCGGACAGCGCCGCCGAGCGATCGAAGAGTGTGGTCATCCGAAGCCGGGCGCAGATGTTGCCCAGCCGGGTGGCGTCGGGAGGCTCGGCCAGGTGGGCCACGAGCCCATCCACCGCGGCCGAGATGTCCACGGTCTCTTCGCGGATCCCGAGCGCGGCGGTAACCAGGCGCGCGTGCTCCAGCGAATGGGGACTGGAACGCCGGTACGGCATCCTGAGTCCGGTCACCTGTTCCGGGCCGAGGGCTTCGGCGGCGAGATACGCCACGACTGCGCTGTCAAGGCCGCCGGAGAGGCCGACCACCACCCGGCTGAACCGGCGCCGGCGGATGACCTCGTCCCGGAGGAATTCCACCAGCCACTTGCGGGTGAGCTCGGGGTCGATGGCGAGAGGATCGGACTTGGCTCCCAGACGCGAGGGCTGGGGAGCGAGGACGCGACCGTCATTGCGAGGGGCCACAGGCCCCGAAGCAATCCCGTCGAGGTCGCCACGGCGCTCCGCGCCTCGCGACGACGGGCTGAGCTCGTCAAGCAGGTGGGGCAGACGGATCTCCAGGTCGGAGAGCAGCGGCAGGTCGGCCCGCACCCTGGGGATCTCGTCCAGCTCCACCGTAACCCGCAGGAGATCCTCCTCGAACACCCGGGCCCGGGCCAGCACGTCGCCCCGGGGACCCACCACCAGTGAGCCGCCGGGAAACGCCTTGCCGCCCTCGAAGCCGACCAGCTGCGCCAGCGCGACGTAGATCCCGTGCTCACCGGCAATCGCCTGGATGGTGCGCTCCCAGCGGAGCAGGCTGGCCGGACGCTCCTCGCCTCCCTCGTCGGGGGCGAGACCGCGGGCGGGGCTCGCGCTCACCACGATCAGCACCTGCGCCCCATCCAGCGCGGCGATGGTGGGCACCAGTGAATGCCAGGCATCCTCGCACACGATCACCGCGGCCCGGCCCCAGCGGGTCTCGAAGGCCCGCACCGATCGGCCCGGCTCGACGAAGCGCTCCTCGTCGAAGACGCCGTAGGTAGGCAGGAACACCTTGCGGTGCACATGCCGGATCCCCGCATCGGCGCCGCCCAGCGTCGCCACCAGGGCGGAGTTGTGGAGCCGGGTCCGCCACAGCTCGAAGAAGCCCACCACGATATCGAAGGAGGGTGCACCCGACTTGGCGTGCAGTGCCGCGAGATCGGCGTAGAGCGCGTCGGCGCTCATCGCCAGCTCCCGCACCGCCCCCTCGACGAAATATCCGGTGAGCGCGGTCTCGGGGAGAATCAGCAGATCGGGAGGCTCGGGATCGCCGGCCAGGGTGACGAACACCTCGCCCAGGCGGGAGAGGTTGTGGTGATAGGCCCCTTTGGAGGGCTTGAGTTGAGCGATGGCCAGCCGGAGCAT
>DATFGC010000157.1:0-3252 GCA_035249765.1 Gemmatimonadales bacterium
ATGGAGATCTCCAACGTCTTCACGCCGGGCGGCCTGGTGTACGACCTGGTGTTCGCCGCGATGATCATCCTGTTCAGCTACTTCTACACGTCCATCATCTTCAACTCGGTGGACCTCTCCGAGAACCTGAAAAAGCAGGGCGGATTCATTCCGGGGGTCAAGCCGGGCGCCGCCACCGCGGACTACATCGACAGCGTGCTGTCCCGGGTCACCCTGCCGGGCGCGCTTTTCCTCGCCGCCATCGCGATCCTGCCGATCATCATCGCCCAGCGGATCGGGACGACCGCGGTGTTCGGGGGCACCTCGGTCCTGATCGTGGTGGGCGTGCTGCTGGACACCATCGCCCAGGTGGAACAGCACCGCACCCTGCGCAAGTACGACAGCTTCATGAAGACCGGCCGGGTGAAGTTCCGGGGGCGGCAGCAGCGATTCATGTAACGCGGTGAGCGGTGAGCAGTGAGCGGTGAGCGGGAAGAGCTTTTCCCTCTCACCGCTCTCCGCTTGCCGCTCACCATTCGGAGGATCTCGGGTCATGAATATTCTGCTTCTGGGCCCTCCCGGGGCGGGCAAGGGAACCCAGGGCGCCATTCTCGCCCAACGGCTCGGGGTGCCCAAGTTTGCGACCGGCGATATGATCCGCGAGGCGATCGCGGCCGGGACGCCGCTGGGCCGGCAGGCCAAGGCGGTCTACGACAGCGGCGCCCTGGTGAGCGACGACCTGATCCTGGGTATCGTTCGGGACGCGGTCACATCGCCCCCCGCGGCCCGGGGCACGGTGCTGGACGGGGTGGTGCGGACGATTCCGCAGGCCGAGGGAATGGAGCGGATGCTGGCCGAGCTGGGACGGAAGATCGACGCGGTGCTGTTCTTCGACGTCACCGACGACGAGATCCTGTCCCGGATCGAGAAGCGCCGGACCATCGAGGGACGGACGGACGACGACCCCGTCGCGGTCCAGCGGAGGTTACAGGCGTATCGGACCCAGACCGCACCCGTGCTTCAGTGGTACGAGGCGCGGGGAGGAGTGAAGAAGATCCCGGCGATCGGTGGGGTGGACGAGATCGCGGATCGGGTGAGAACTGCACTTGGGCAATAGGCAATAGGCAATGGGCAATGGGCGATAGGCAGTTAGGCGCGTAGCAGGAGCGAAAGGCGGTTCACCAGTGCCCAGTGCCCAGTGCCCAATGCCTCACAGAGAATTATGATCACGCTGAAATCTCCGAAAGAAATCGAGATCATGGCGCGAGCCGGCAGGATCGTCGGCGCGACGCTCGGCCTCATGCGCCAGGCGGTGAAGCCCGGCGTCTCGACCGAGGACCTCGACGCCCTGGCCGAGCAGTTCATCCGCAGCCACCCCGGGGCCACGCCGTCGTTCAAGGGGCTCTATGGCTTCCCCAAGTCCCTCTGCGCCTCCATCAACGAGGAAATCGTCCACGGCATTCCCTCGACCCGCCGGATCCTGCGGGAGGGGAGCATCGTGAGCATCGACGTGGGAGTCCATCTCCAGGGGTATCACGCCGACGCGGCGATCACGGTGCCGGTGGGGGAGATCGCGCCCGAGGCGGCGCGGCTCCTCGAGGTGACCCAGGCCGCGCTCGCGGCCGGGGTGGAGCAGGCCCGGGTGGGCAACCATGTCGGGGACATCGGGCACGCGGTGCAGACCGTCGCGGAAGCGGCCGGGTTCGGCGTCGTGCGCGAGCTGGTTGGCCACGGGGTGGGACAGCGGATGCACGAGGATCCCCAGGTCCCCAACCACGGGCAGCCCCACCGGGGGCCCCGGCTCCAGGTCGGGATGACCATCGCCATCGAGCCGATGATCACCGCCGGCGATTACACCACCCGCACCCTCGCCGACAAGTGGACCGTGGTGACCGAGGACGGGTCGCTGGCGGCGCACTTCGAGCACACCGTCGCCATCACCAAGGAAGGGCCCCGGATTCTGACCGCCGCTTAGTCATTGCGAGGGGCCGAAGGCCCGAAGCAATCCGGGCGCCGGGCAGCTGGATCGCTTCGCTACGCTCGCGATGACTGTCAAGGCGTCGCATTCGCCGCTGTCAGCACAACCTTCGTCCACCCCGCCTGCGCCTTCAGCGGCAGGTGCCAGGTGACCTTCCTCCCCTGTGAAACAGCCGATCCGAACAGGTAGTACGTCCTGCCGAGGGTGAGGTCGGGCGTGTTGGCGACGCCGTTGGCGTCGGCTTTGATCTCGGCGACGGTGTGCTTGCCCAGCGCCTGAACAATCCTGGCACAGTTGGCCTCGCCGGCAACCGTGGTGCAGGTCTGCTCCAGCGCCCTTGGCGCGGAAGTCCCGGCCGGCTGGGCGACCCCGGCCTCCTTCAGGATGTTGTCGAGGGGGACGTCGAGCAGCAGGAACGACCGGTCGGCCAGCGCGTTGCCGCCGAACGCCGGCGCAGGGAGTCCGCCGACCACCTGGAACGCGGGGCCGTTGTTGGTTGGTGCCGACGCCGATCCGGCGCCCGCGGCCGGCTGGCCCAGCGGCCCCCGGGCCGAGGCGGCGCTCTGCTCCGTAGCCGGTGCGATCACTCCCACCGGGCAGCTGGCCGACCGGGGCGCGTAGGTGATGCTGCCGTCTCCCCTGGTCCCGGTCACCTGCCTCCCGTCGACCCTCACCGTGCCCGAGCCGCTCAGCCTGCCGTCGCTCCCCACCGCGAGGGCCAGCGGGCTCGCCCCGTTTGCGATGTTCACCATCACCCTGCCGCCCTGGAGGGCCACCGTGTACGGCTTGAGGGCGGCGACCGGGCCGCAGCCCAGTACGGCGCCTTCGGGACGGAATTCGATGGCGAGGGCGGCCTGGGTGCCGTACTCGCCCCCCATGCGGAGCCCCGCCGGGGTCGGCTTGGGCGCGTTCTGCTCGGAGCCGCCGACGACCGCCACCACCGATGCAATGGCGTTACTCGCGGTGCCCTCCGCAGGCGACGGTCCCGCCGCGGCGAGGCTCCCGATGTTGCAGCGCCGGGTGAACTCCTTATGCACCGGCACGGTGTAAGGCTCGACCCGCCCATCCGACCAGGTCCGGGTCCATTCCTCGTACCCCACCACGACCTGCCCGGAGATGTCGGTAGGCCCCGGGCCCCCCAGGCGGCCGTCGGGACGCATGGTGAGGACAATGGGGCGGGGCTCGCTGGAAATGGTGATTCGAACGCCCTCGGGTACGACCGCCAGGGAGTATTTCTGGTTGGCCCGCTCCAGGTCGGCGCACCCTACGGTGACGAACTCGGCAAAGAACGTGAA
>DATFGC010000158.1:0-9518 GCA_035249765.1 Gemmatimonadales bacterium
GACCGGTATCGTGGGACCGACAAGTCGTTGAAGCAGGTCGGCAAGGAGCTTGGCGCCGGATACGTTCTCGAAGGGAGCATTCGGTGGAACCGGCAAGCCGACGGCAGCAGCCGCATCCGCGTGACGCCTCAGCTGATTCGGGTCGCGGACGACCGCCATGTCTGGACCACACGGTACGACACGGACCTGCGCGACATCTTCGAGATCCAGGCGAATATCGCGGAACAGGTCGCTACCGCGCTCGGCCTGGTGATCGCCGGGCCGGACTCGGGAGCATCGGCCAGGAGGCCGACCACCAATCTCAGCGCCTACGATGCCTATCTGCGAGGCAACGCGGCATTCCCCGACGATTTCTACGGCAGTCAGGGGCAGATCATGGCCCGGCTGCAGCGAGCGGCCGAGAATTACCGAGAGGCGGTCAAGTTCGATTCCAGCTTCGCGCTCGCCTACGCCAAGCTGGGGACGACCGCGGTCAATCTCTACAACCACGGGACCTTCGACAGCTCGGCAGCCATCGAGGCCAAAGCCGCCATCGATCGCGCGCTCCGGCTGGATCCCGATCTGGGTGACGCCCATTACGCCCTCGGCATCTATCACCTGCTGATCGATTCCGATACTACCGAGGCGATGAGAGAGCTGGAGACCGCGGTCCGGCGGAGCCCCAACGATGCCGATCTCCTGATGGATCTGGCGAACACCGAGTGGAACCTGCGCGGATCGAAGAGTCAGGCGATCACGCGGGCTGAACGGGCCGTCCAGCTCGATCCGCGGAACCAGCGCCGGATGGTGGTGCTCGCCTTCCTGTACCAGGAGGCGCAGCGGTTCGACGATGCGGAGCGAACCTATGACCGCGCGATCGCGCTCCGCCCCGAGAATCCCGGGCCGTACACCCAGAAAGCGGTGAACTACCTGATCGGCTATGGGGACATCGCCCGGGCGCGGCAGGTGCTCCGGCAAGCCGCCCGGCACGTGGACACGATGGATTTGATCAGCGCCGCCGCGACCACACTCATGCCCCAGCACTTTCTGGGCATTTTGGACGAGGGGTATCAGCGGGCCGCCGTGCGTCTGCCGATGAGCGCCTTCGCCGGAGACACGGTCTTGTACGGCTTGGTCAAGGGAACGATTTATCGTGCCCTTGGCGACTCGGTCCGGTTCCGGGCGCATTTCGAAATGGCACTCCCGGTCGCCAAAGCCCGCCACGACGATTTCTTGCTGTGCTTCCTCCTGGGCGGCCTCAGGCATCGGAAAGAAGCCTATGCCGCGTTCGCGAGAGCGAAGGCGGCCAGTACCCCCCACTTGATGCTCGAAGAGTTTGAGGCACGCCTCGCGGTGCTGGCCGGCGACTACGAGAAGGCGATCGAGATCCTGGAGCGGAGGAACTGGGGGAGGCATCTCACCGTGCCCTGGCTTCGGGCGGATCCCTTCTGGGACCCCCTCCGCAAGGATGCGAGATTCCAGCGGCTGGTGCGGCACGACACCACGCGCACCGGCCGATGACGCTCACGCCCGCAGCGGAGCCGAGGGGTAGCCGCAGCGACGTTTTCGTTCTGATCCCCGCAGCCGCACTCCTGCTCCTGACGGTTCCAGCGCCATCATCGACCCTGGTTGCGCAGGACACGCTCCAGACCGGCACTATCGCCGGCACCGTGCTTGACGACCGGGGGCAGCCGGTCGCCGGCGCCCAGGTCCACATCGAGCGCCTTGCGCTCAGCGCGAACACGCGCTCGAACGGAGCGTACGTGCTGAGAAGCGCGCCCGCGGGGAGTCACGTGGTGCGGGTTCGGATGCTCGGGTTCCAGCCCGACTCGACAGCGGTCCGGGTGGTAGTGGATCAGCAGGCGACCCTGGATTTCAGGCTGCGAAGGGATCCCCTGCACCTGCAGACTCTGATCGTCACCGGAACCCAGGCGCCACGGCAGAACCTGGAGGCGAGTGTGGCCGTCACCACGCTCACGTCGCGTGAGATCGAACAGGCTTCGCCACGGAGTACCACGGAGATGTTGCGCTACGTTCCCGGGTTCACCCGGGTCGAGAGCTCCGGCGGCGAGGTCAACCAGAACATCCAGATGCGCGGGATACTGAACGTCGAGTACGTCATGTTCATGGAGGACGGGATGCCGGTGTTCCCCACCATGCATAGCTTCTTCATGAACGCCGACAACCTGTTCCGGTTCGACACCAACATCGAGCGGATGGAGGTCGTCCGGGGCGGCGCCTCGGCGCTCTTCGGGTCCAACACCCCCGGCGCGATCGTGAACTTCATCAATCGGCCTGGTGGGGAGGAGTTCGGCGGGACCATGCGGGCGACCCTCGGGACCAAGGGGCTGGCCCGCTACGACCTCAGCGCGCGGGGGTCGCTGGGACGCGACTGGCAGTTCAGCGCCGGCGGGTTCTACCGCTACGATCACGGGGTGCGCGATCCTGGGTTCCCCGGCATCCGCGGCGGTCAGCTCAAGGCGAGCGTGACACGCTCGCTGGCCGACGGCTACGTGCGGGCCTCGGTCAAGTACATCGACGACCGGAACCAGTTCATCCTTCCGATGCCGTTCGCCAATCCCGACGAACCGGACTACGTCTCGGGCCTCACTGATTATGGCTCCATGAATACCCCGGAAGGGGTCGACGTTCAGGTTCCCACCCCCATCGGCGAGTTGACGCTCCCGCTCGACAACGGGCTCAGGACCGCTGCCACCTGGTTCACCGTCGACGCGGCGCTCGGCCTTGGTGATGGTTGGCGTCTCCAGAACACGATCCAGGCCATGCAGAACGACCAGGAGTGGAACGGAATCGTGCCCACGAACGCGTTCACGGTCGATCAATACGTGACCGGAGATCCCGGCGAGGGCGGGCTGGGCCTCCCTCCGGGAACCACCATCGATCTGACCTATACCAACCACTTCGACGACCGGGGCGAACCGCTGCCCTTCGATACCCCGAACGGCCTGGTCGCGCCGGGCGGGCAGTGGTATATCGACAAGCCTATCTCGGCCATTCAGGACCAGCTCCAGCTGCGACGGACCTTCGGCCCGCACGCCCTGGCCCTGGGCGCCTACTTCGCCAACTATACTCAGGACAACCGTTGGTACTTCACCGACCTCCTCACCGACGTGCGGGACATCCCGCGCTTTCTCGACGCCGTGGTCACCGTTCCCGGCGGCACTCCCACCCCCGTCACCCGGCACGGCTTCCGGAACTTCCTTCTGGGCTATGTCAACGGGACCGGCCAGACCTCCATCTTCTCCGGTGTGGCTGGTGGTGAGGTCCAGCTCACCGGGCGGCTGCGGGCGGATCTGGGATTCCGCGTGGAGCACAACGACTACGTGCAGACCGCGGAGAATACCGACCAGTTCGATCTCGACGGCGATCCGGCCACGACTTTTGACAACGTGCAGTTCGGCAACAACAGCTTCCGGCATTTCTCTCACAGCATAACCGACTGGGCCGGATCGGTGGGCCTCAATTTCGCGCTTCGCGACAACCTCGCCCTGTTCGCCGCCGGCTCGCGCGGCTACAAGATGCCGGCGCTCGACGATTTCCTGAATGCGCTGGCCAGCGAGCAGGTGGAATTGTTCGAGGCCCAGGAGGTGCAGTCCCTCGAAGGGGGAGTGAAGGCGCAGATGGGCAAGGTGGCATTCACGGTCAACGGCTTCTATACCCGGCTGCGGAACCTCACCAGCCAGGGCGTGGTGATCGATACGGTGACTGGCGGGGTGAGGTGGATCATCGAGACTGCGCCCGAGACCCGGTCCTACGGTGCCGAGCTCGAGGTCGTCGTGTTTCCGATCGAGGGTCTCCAGCTTCAGGGCAACGGGACGATTCTGGAAGCCGAATTCGGCAGCGGCACCGACATCGGCAGCCGCCTCATCCTCGTGCCGAGAACGCTCGGCAACGTCGCCGCCAGCTACTCGCGTCGGGGCTTCGAGCTGAAGGGCGACTTCCACTGGGTGGCGAGCCGATTCGTGGACCTGGGCGCCGGGACCACGCTGCCTGCTTACAGCTACTTCAACTTCGGCGCCGGGTACGCCCTGCCGGACGGGGGCACGCGAATCGATGTCGACCTCCTGAATGCCTTCCAGAGCACCGGCCTCGAAGAAGGCAATCCCCGGGTGCAGACCACAGGCTCGACCCCGTTCTTCCTCGCCAGGCCGATCCTGCCACGGCGCGTGACGCTGTCGCTAACGTACGCCTTTGGAGGCGGCGGACGGGCGCCGTAGCGGCTTTCACCGCCTCCGCAATCCGGTTTGATTTCCCTCCATGCCGTCCCAGATCCTGATCACGATGGACGATCTCGAGACCGCGGTTCCGCTGAACGCGGCGCTGGAGGCGGCCGGCTACTCCACCGCGATGTTCTCCTCCCTCGACGACGCCCGGGGCGCGGTCCGGCGGGAGAGCCCCGACCTGGTGATCCTGACCGGCGCGGTGCACGAGCCCCACGCCATGCAGCTCGCGGCCCTCGCCCGCGACGCGGAGATCTCCACCCTCGCGCTGCTGGAGCCGACCGACTCCGAGCGGGCGGAGCGGGTCGGGCGGCTGGGCGTGACCGAGACGATGATGAAGCCGGCCCGGCCGGACGAGATCGTCGAGACCGCGCGCCGCCTGATCGAGCGCCGCCGGCTGCAGGAGCGCACCGGGATCATCGGCGAGAGCGCGGCGATCCAGGAGGTGCTGGTCAAGATCGAGCAGATGGCGCCGGTCTCCAGCACCGTGCTGGTCCAGGGCGAGAGCGGCACCGGCAAGGAGCTGGTGGCGAAGGCGCTGCACGACCTCTCGCCCCGGCGGGGCAAGCCCTTCATCACGGTGAACTGCGCCGCGCTGCCGGAGACGCTGCTGGAGTCGGAGCTGTTCGGGCACGAGAAGGGCTCGTTCACCGGCGCCGCCGAGCGGCGGCTGGGCCGCTTCGAGCTGGCCGACACCGGGACCATCTTCCTGGACGAGATCGGCGAGATCCCCTCGGCCACCCAGGTGAAGCTGCTGCGGGTGCTGGAGAGCCGGACCTTCTTCCGGGTGGGCGGCGCCCAGCCCATCAAGGTGAATGTCAGAGTCATCGCGGCCACCAACCGCGCGCTCCGCGACGCGGTGGCCCTGGGCGAGTTCCGCGACGACCTCTACTACCGGCTCAACGTCCTCAACATCTACCTGGCGCCGCTGCGGGAGCGGCGGGAGGACATCCCGCTCCTGGTCCGCCGCTTCATCCGGGAGTTCGGCCGGGCCCACGACCGCACCTTCCGGGGCATCACGCCGGAGGCGATGCAGCGGCTGGTGAGCGCGCCCTGGCCCGGCAACGTGCGCCAGCTCCGGAACCTGATCGAGAGCATGGTGGTGCTGGCGCCGGGGGCGGAGATCCGGGCGGCCGATATCCCGAACGACATCCTGGATGGGCCGGGGACGCTCCTGCCCGTGCTGGCGGCGGGACGGCGGGACAGTGGGACGGCGGGACAGGAGCTGGAGTTCATTCTCCGGAGCCTGATCGAGCTCAAGCTGCAGGTGGAGGAGCTGCGGCGGCGGCTGGACGACCAGCCCCAGCGGGTGCAGGTCATCGAGCTGGGCGACAGCGCCACGGTCCACGACATGTTGCCCGAGGGCGACGGGGACGGGGACCGGCCGGTGGTCTACCGGCCCGGGATGACCATGGCCGAGGTCGAGAAGGCGGCCATCGAGGCGGCCCTCCAGGAGTACCGGGGAAACCGGCGCAAGGCCGCGGAGGTGCTGGGGATAGGCGAGCGCACCCTGTACCGGAAGATCAAAGCCTATCGGCTGGAATAGGTTAGCTGTCCAAGAATCAGGGATGTCTCACCGCTAAATGTAGCTGTATCATTGTTTTGCACCTCGGCCGGTATTGACAGTCCCCAGACCGGCCGTCAAATTGCTGTAGTCTCACCTGTTTCCCCCTGGCCAGGGCACCATTGATCTTCGGAATCGACGCCGAGCGGTGTGTCGCATGCTTGGCATGCGTGCGTGTGTGCCCCACCGACGCTATCGCGGTGGCGGGGGACGAGTCCCTGCTGCTCCAGGTGGTGGACGAGGCGTGTATCCGGTGCGGCCGGTGCCTGCCGGCCTGTCCCCATGGCGCGGTCAAGGTAAATGGCGAGATCGGCAAGGCTCTCGCCATAGCGTCGCAGGGCGACGGGATCCTGATCCTGAGCCCGGAATCGGTGGCGCACTTTTATCCGGCGACACCCGAGCAGCTCATCAATGCCTGCTACGCCGCCGGCTTCCGGGCCGTCACCCGGGGCGTCATCGGCGACGAACTCGTTGCAGCGGAATACCTTAAGCTCTGGGAAGACGAGCCCTGGGGCACCCTGATCCGCTCCACCGACCCGGTGGTGGTGGAGACGGTGCGGACCCGGTACCCGGAGCTGGTGCCCTACCTGGCGCCGGTGACGCTGCCGGCGGTGGCGGAGGCGCGATACCTGCGATCGCTCTACCGCACCGAGTTGCGGATCGTGTACGCGGGTATCTGCCCCCCCGGGGAAAGTGCCGATCTCGACGCTGCGATCACCTTCGGCGACCTGGAGCAGCTCTTCCGGATCCGGGGGGTGAGTCCCCTGGCGATGCCGACCTGGTTCGAGCGGGTGCCGGAGGAGCGGCGGCGGCATCTGAGCGCGGCGGGCGGGATGCCGCTGGCGCTGCTGGAGGAGTCGAACTCGAGCCGCCGGTTCCGCAAGCTCCGGGGGCTCGACGCCCTGCCGGCGCTGGCGCGGGCGGTGGTGGTGGACCGGATGGATCTCGGCTTCGTGGACATCCTCTCGACGGAGGGGGCCCTGGACCATCCGCTCTCGGGGCCGCACGAGGAGCTGTACTGGCGGCGGGAGCTGGTGGCGAGCACCGAGCCGCCCCGGAGCCGGTTCCCGGTGGTGGACGCTGCGGTGGTGGCGAGCGTGGGAGCCGTCTTCGCGATCAGGCCTCGGCGCACGAAGGCGGACCCGGAGGCGGTGGCCGCGGTGCTGGAGCTGATCGGGCGGGGGCCGAACGGGCGTCCGTGGGACTGCCGGGCGTGCGGCTTCGACACCTGCCAGCGGTTCGCCGAGGCGGCGGCGCTGGGGCGGGCCAGCATGCGGCAGTGCACGCCGTACCAGGAGCGCCGGGCCAACGAGGCGCAGCGGGCGGCGGCGGTGGACCCGATGACGGGCTTGAGCACCTACCGCGTGCTGCGGGACCAGCTGGCCTTCGAGGTCGAGCGCAGCAAGCGGAGCAGCGAGGGCTTCGCGGTCCTCTTCCTCGACCTCGACCGCTTCAAGGACGTCAACGACCGGTACGGCCACGAGGCGGGGAACGACATTCTCCGCGCGGTGGCGGGCGAGATCCGGAACGCGGTGCGCGCGTCCGACGTGGCGGCGCGCTACGGCGGTGACGAATTCGTGGTGATTCTTACCCGCACCGATCTCCAGGGCGCGGCGCGCGTGGCCGAGGCGCTGCGGGCGGGGATCGAGGGGACGGGCCGGCGGATGGGCTATCCTCCCGGGCTCATCACGGTGAGCGTCGGGATCGCCGACTTCGATCCCAAGGAGCCGGCGGAGGCGGACCTGCTGGTGTCGGCCGACCGCGCGCTGTACCGCGCCAAGGCCGCAGGGCGGAACGCGGTGGCGTAGGGCGGTCGGGCGGTCAGGCGGTAGGACGTAGTTACGGGCGACCCCCACGCCCATGGACTCATAGATCGGGAGGGGCAGCGGCCGTGACGGGATTCAGTCCAAGACCAAGCGGGCCAGTCAACGTGAGCCAGCCGCCGCAGACGGGGCAGTCGCCGCGGCAGAGCGGGGTCCACGAGGCGATACCGGATCCCTGGGGCGTTCGCCGGGCGGAGAACCTGCTCACCAGCCTGGAGGGCATCCTCTCGGCGCGGGTGGTGACCACGCCGCTGGGGGAAGTGAGCGAGGTGCACATCCTGGCCCAGGCCGGGCTGCAGCCGAAGCAGCTGGTGCGGAACATCGAGTCGGCGCTGCTGGCGCAGCTCGGGCTCAAGGTGGATCACCGGAAGATCAGCATCGCGCAGACGGCGGAGGTGCGGCCGATCGAGGCGCTGGAGAAGGACGCGGTGCGGGAGCGGATGCTCCAGCGCGCGCTCCTGTTCGAGACCATGTCGGTGTCGCCGGCCAAGCGGCCGCACCGGCTCTCCATCTCGGTGACGCTCTCGTTCCGGGGGCAGACGGAGACGGCGGAGGAGGAGGCGTCGGACACGCCGCGGAGCCGGGTGGAGGGCGCGGCGAAGGCGTCGGTGGCGGTGATCGACCGGCTGCTGACGGATTTCTCGATCGCGCTCGAGGGCGCGAAGATCGTGGAGGCGTTCGACCGGGAGTTCGCGTTCGTGGCGGTGCAGGGGCTGGGGGGGCGGGAGACGTCGCTCCTGACCGGCACCGCGGAGATCAAGGAGAGCGCGGAGCGGGCGGCGGTGTTCGCCGTCCTCGATGCGACCAACCGGTGGACGGAGGCGCGCAGACCGAACGGCTGATTCGACGGTAGGTGGGTGCGACAGCGCCCGCCCTCCAGGTGAGGACCAGATCCCGGCGTTCGTGGCGCCGGTGACGATAGGAGGTTGCGGGGGCGGCTTGTGGCTAGCGCCGGCAGGCCAACTCATTACGGAAAGGACACCAGGTAAGGGGATCCCGGTCTCTGCGGTACGCGGTACGTAGGAAACGAGCACAGCGGAGACTAGCGGACAATTGATCGAGCGGAGCGTCAGGCGGCCATAGCGAGGCTCGCCACTTCCCGATGTTCTTGGTTTCTCTAACGGGGGTGACGCTCATGTTGAAGATCAGCTTGCTCGCGGCTTTTGCCAACGCTCTTGCTGGCCTGTTTAGGGCGGAAGGGCAGACTTGGTAATAGTCATGTAGTTCCTGGCCGGGATCCACTACCTAGCTCCTTATGGGCCGTGAAGCGAAGCTCTATATCCTTGTGCTCGGTGTGGCCGGAGCGGCTGCTGTTACCGCTTGGGCTGCGTACGATTACCGCTCCCCTTTTCCTGGATGGTGGCCCCTGGCCACCTGTCTGTTTGTAGCGACACTTCTCGAAGGCCTCACCACTACTCAACTAAGAGTTACAGCAAAAGGGTCGACCTCGTTCGTCATGCACCTCGCCACGGCACTGCTTTTCGGGGGGTTCTGGGCGAGCGTGGTAGCAGGCATTTCTACACTCCTTGGCGAGCTGGTAAGAGCCAACCCCCCTCTGAAGACCCTGTTCAACGTGTCCCAGCGGATCCTCTGCGTTTCGCTGGCCGTTTCTGTCTACCTATTCGCAGGTGGTGAGCTGCCACCCGCTTACCTCAGCGTCGGTAGTACGTTGTCGTCGGACGCGGTGCAGCGCGATCTCGGGTTGTTCTTCCTGTTTGCGTCGATCTACTTCATTGCAAACTCGATCGCAGTGAGCAGCGCTGTCGCTCTCAGTTCGGATCGATCTTTTAGGGAGGTATGGAACCTCAACACGCGGGGCGTGTTGGGCTACGACCTCGGCGCCAGCGCGATCGCGGTCTTCGTCGCATGGCTTTACACGAGGTTTGACGTTTGGGTTGGGTTCGGTTCGAT
>DATFGC010000159.1:0-4216 GCA_035249765.1 Gemmatimonadales bacterium
TTTCAGCAGCGTGAATGCCACTCTGCCCGCCGCCCGCGCGACCGGGCGGCTGACCTTGCGCCCGTTCAGTATCGTGCGGAGCCTGGTGCTCGACCGGCGCACCGACCGGGTCTCCGGGGTGCGGGTGGTCGACGCCCAGACCCGCGCCGAGCGGGTGTACACCGCACGGGTGGTGTTTCTCTGCGCCTCGGCGATCGAGAGCGCCCGGATCCTGCTCAATTCGAGATCGCCGAGGTTTCCCGATGGTCTGGCCAACTCGAGTGGCCAGGTCGGGCGCAACATCATGGACCATATCAAGTGGGGTGGGGCGTCCGGTGAGATGGAGGGCTGGAGCGACAAGCGGACGGTCGGGAGCCGGCCCAACGGGATCTACGTGCCGCGATTTCGCAACGTCGGTTCAAGGCACCCCGATTTCATTCGCGGGTACGGCTTCCAGGGTGGCGCCAACCGGGGCGGGTGGCAGGGATCGGCTCGGGCGCCGGGGATCGGCCTCGACTTCAAGCGGCGGCTCTCCACCCTGGGACCCTGGTCCATGACCTTCGGCGGATTCGGCGAGATGCTGCCCCGGGAAGAGAACCGCGCCACGGTGCACCCGACCCGGGTGGATGCGTGGGGGATTCCGGTGCTCCACATCGACTGCTCCTGGGGGCCCAACGAGCTGGCGCTGTACCGGGACATGAACGTCACCGCGGCCGAGCTGCTGGAGGCGGCTGGAGCGCGGAACATCCGTCCCGACGCCCGCGGCCCCAGCACGCCGGGGAACACCAATCACGAGATGGGAACGGCGCGGATGGGCCGGGATCCCAGGACCTCGGTGCTCAATCAGTGGAATCAGGCGTGGGATATTCCCAATCTCTTCCTGACCGACGGAGCCTGCATGACCTCCAGTGCCAACCAGAACCCCTCGCTGACCTACATGGCGCTCACCGCACGCGCGTGCCATCACGCGGTGGATGAGGTGAAACGGGGGGCCCTGTGAGGCGCCCCGCACCCGCGCCGCTCAGGGCGGTTCTCGCGATCATGGCTCTGGCCTGCGGCGACTCCATTCCGTCGACGGGAGGCAGTACATCGCCCTCCTGGTTGGGTGGGGCGGTGCCATAACCTCGAACTCACGGTTACTGGATTGGCGAAGTCGAAGTAAAGGCAATAGGCAATGGGCAGTAGCCAATGAACTGCTATTGCCCATTGCCCATTGCCCATTGCCTATTCCCTGTCTGCCAGCAGCACGCTGTGCAGCAGGACGTTCGCCCCGTTCGTCACATCCTCCGGGCGGGTGAGCTCGTTGGGCGAATGGCTCACCCCGCCCACGCTGGGCACGAAGATCATTCCAATCGGCGCGATCCGGGCGATTTCCTGGGCGTCATGTCCCGCGCCGCTCGGCATGGTCCGGGTGCTCAGGCCGAGCCCGCGGGCGCTCTGCTCGATCAGCCCGCGCAGCCGGTCATCGGTCGGCGCGGGCTCGTTGGTGCTCAGCAGCCGCATCGCAAAGGTGGTACCGGTCTCCGCGGCGATTCGCCGGCCCATGGCCTCGAATTTCGGCGGGAAGGTCGTGAGGGTTTCGGCCGCGAGATCGCGCAGGTCCACCGTGAGGGTCACTTCGCCCGGGATGACGTTGACGGTTCCCGGCACCGCAATCAATCTGCCCACGGTGCCCACCTGGCGGCCGGGCACCGAGCGGATCGCCTCGTTTACCCCCACGGTGAATCTGGCCCCGGCCAGCATCGCGTCCCGGCGCTGATCCATCGGGGTGGTGCCGGCGTGGTTGGCAAAACCCTTGAAGGTGACTTCGAACCAGCGGATGCCCACGATCCCCTCGACTACGCCGATCTTGATCCCCGCCTGGTCGAGAATCCCGCCCTGCTCGATGTGGAGCTCGAAGTAACCCAGGTAGTCGCCTCGCTTCTTCCGGGCGGTTTCGAGCCGCGCCAGATCTCCGCCGATTCTGGGGATGCCGTCGCGGATGGTGATGCCGGAGCGGGCCGTGGTGTTGAGGAGCTCCTCGGTCGGGGCCTCGACCATCATCCGGCTGCCGACGGTGCCGCCTTCCTCGTTCTGGAAGATCACGACTTCGAGCGGGTGGCGGAGCCGGGTCCCGCTCTCGCGCAGCGTCTGGGCGACCTCGATCGCGCCCATCGAGCCGACGTCGCCATCGTAATTCCCGCCGTTGGTCACCGAATCGATGTGGGAGCCGATCAGGATGGGCGGTAGCGCCGGATCGCGGCCGTCCAGCCGGGCCAGGATGTTCCCGATGGCGTCGATCCGGGGTGTCAGCCCCGCGGCGCGCATCAAGTCCATGGTGTAGCGGCGCCCGGCGAGATCGGCGTCGGAATAGGCAACCCGGCTGGTTCCGCCGGGACCTTTGCCGAAGGCGGAGAGCCCGGCCAGATGGCGGTTGACCCGCTCCCCGTTAATGCGCAGCTGATCCTGCCAGAGGTGCAGGCTCCTGATCCACCCCGGAGTAGTCCCGGCGGCGGCGAGACCGGCGAGGAAGCGCCTCCTCGACGGAAGCGGCGCGCTCACGGGGCTACCACTCGATACAGCCAGGCGTCGCCGCGATAGTCGCGCCAGGCCAGGGTCGCCCGCTTCAGATCCGAGGACACCGTGAGCCGGTTCACGGCATGGGGGATCCCACCCAGCGGTTCGACCTGGCTGGGTCCCCGGACCCGGAACAGCGAGACCGATTGTTCGCCGCTCCACACCGAAACCAGAATGGAGCCGTCCCCCAGCCAGTCGCCAAACGCTCCCTCCGCAAACGACCTGTACCAGGGCGTCGATGGGCCACCGGCGACCGGGATCACTTCGACTCCGATCGAGTCCTCGGTCGCCGCATTCCATCCCAGGACCAGCAGGCGGGTACCATCGGGTGAGACCCCGAGCTGGTGCAACGCGGAAAACCAGGCCGGCTTGGGGATTTCCCGCCGGTCGGCCCCGGAGGCGACCACGATGCGGTCCTGGGTACGGGGGATCCAGGCCCATCCCGCCGGAAGAGGATACGCGAAGGTCAGGGTGGAGTCCGGCAGCTCCATGGTGTTTCGGGCGCTCCCGGTCCGGACATCCACCTGCGCCAGCCGGAGTCCGGTCGTGGTGTAGGTGCCCACGGCGATGGTGACGGAATCGGTCCAGAGGGCGCTCACGATCTGGCCCGCGATGTTGACCGGCGCTTCGGTGCCGCCGGGGTAGGGCGCCACGGTAAGGCGTTGCTCCTGTTGCCCGGTGGCATTGGGCACCACTCGACGGAGCAGCAGCCGGCCGCCGTCAGGCGAGATGCTCGCGGAAACCTGGGAGGAAGCCTGCATCAACGGCGGACCCGGAGGCAGCTTGCCGCGCAGCAGCTCGGGAACGCCGAGGGCGAGCACGGTAAAGGAGTAGCTCCCGTCGTCCACCGCCATCTGGGTTCCATCGGCGGTCACCGAGAGGCCGCTGAACTGGCCGTTGTACACCGTGTCCTGCCGCGAGCTGAACCGCCCGGTGGCGGGATCGATGGCGACCCGGACGACCGCCTCGGCGGCGGTGGGTCCAGCCCTGGTCATCCAGATCGCGTCCCGGGAGGCCGCCGCTCCGCAGGTACAGGTGTTGAGCAGCTTGTCGGTCACCTTGCCGCTGCGTTCGACGATCTGCCAGAGGCCCCGGGGTGCCTGGATCACGAGGGCGATGATTCTCGAGGTGCCCGGCATCACCGCCAGGGCCCCCAGCGCATTGCCGGGACCGGGGATCCGGATGCTGTCCCGCACCGCGCCGCTCAGGGAAGCCACCCGGACCGTGAAGCTGTCGGTTCCGGAGGAGCCAATGAGCAGGGAATCCCCGCCCGCGAAGAAGGTCGCGGCGCCGGGGGTGAGGTGACGCGACGCTCCGCCCAGCACCGGAACCAGGTGGCTGCCATACCGCCCCCGGACCGTCCCGGCCATGATCAGGTTGCGCCGGTCGGGACTCCATTCGAGGGCGTAGCCCGCCGTGGCGCCCTCGAGGATCCGGCGGGACGCGGTGCTGCCGACATCCTGCACGTCGATCGCGGAGGTACAGCCGGCTTCGCCGCACACCTTCACGAAATAGGCGAGCTGCTTGCCGTCGGCCGAGAGCGCCGGCGCTGACACTGCACCGGTGAAGGTGAGCTGGGTCCGGTCCCGCAGCGCCACCGACGCTTCGGGCGGGGTTTCCCGGCCCCCCGATATGGCATAGACCGCCAGCGCTCCAGCCGCCAGAATCCCGACCGCCGCGG
>DATFGC010000160.1:0-5224 GCA_035249765.1 Gemmatimonadales bacterium
CCAACGCCGCCGCGCTCATGAACAACGCCGAGTGGCTCCGGCCGCTCCGGCTGCTCGAGTTCCTGCGCGACACCGGAAAGCATTTCACCGTCAGTTACATGCTCCAGAAGGAATCGGTGAAGTCGCGGCTGGAAGCGGGGATCTCCTTCACCGAGTTCGCCTACATGCTGGTTCAGGCCGAGGACTATCATCATCTGTTCAAGAACGAAGGCTGTGAGCTGCAGGTCGGCGGCAGCGACCAGTGGGGCAATATCACCGCGGGGATCGAGCTGATTTCCCGGCGGGAGCAGGCTCAGACCCACGGCGTGGTTGCCCCGCTGCTCACCACTACTTCGGGCGCCAAGTTCGGCAAGAGCGAGGACGGCAACGTCTGGCTGGATCCCCGGAAGACCTCACCCTACCGGTTCTACCAGTACTGGCTCAACACCGAAGACGCCGACGTGGAGCGGCTGCTCCGGGTCTTCACCTTCCGGCCTCTGGGAGAAGTCGCCGAGCTGGCGGATGCTTCCGCGCGGGATCCGGGCAAGCGCCTTGCTCAGCGTCTCCTCGCCGAGGACCTGACCGAGCGGGTGCATGGAGCGGAGACGGTGCGCCGGGTCATCGCGGCCAGCGGCATCCTGTTCGGAGGGGGGGAATTCCGGGCGGCCGATGCCGAGACCCTGGCGGTGGTGGCGGGAGAGGTGCCGGTCGCCCGGGTGGAGCTCGCCGCCCTGGAGCCTGGCCATCCGCTGGTGGACGCACTGGTGGCAACCGGGCTGGCCACGTCGAAGGCCGATGCCCGCCGCGGCATCCAGGGCAATGGGTATTCGATCAACGGCGACCGGATCACGGCGGAGCGCCCGCTGGCGCGATCCGATCTGCTGGGCGGGCGGTACATCGTCCTCCAGAAGGGCAAGAAACAGTTCGCCATGGTGGACGTCGGCTCACCAGCGTGACCGGGTAGTCCTGCGGGGCGCCTTGCCTCTGAGCATCCCGAACACCCCACGCACCAGCTCCCGCCCGATGGTCAACGCCATGGTGCCGGTGAGGGCCCCAGCAGTCCGCCCCGCCCCGGCGTTCCGGACACGGAAGACCGGTGAGAGGTGAGACGTGAGAGGTGAGACGGGTCACCCTGAGCGGAGCCGTCGTCCTGAGCGACGCGGTCCTGAGCGCAGCGAAGGAGAATGGGCCAGGCTCCGCTCCAGCAGGTGCACCACCTGCTCCATTTCTTCCACGGTATTGTAGCAGTGGGGGGAGAGCCTGAGCCCCCCTTCGCGCACCACCGCGGCAACCCCGGCTCCCCGGAGCGCCGCGAGGCCGCCGGGCACGTCGTCGGCGTCGAGCGCGATGATTCCCGCGCTGCGCGGCCCCTCGGGCGAGCGCAGCCGCACTCCGGCCCGCCGGGCCCAGTCCAGCACCGGCCGGCCGATGGCCGCCACATGGGCCTCGATGGCTGAAAGGCCCAGCTCGTGCAGCAGATCGAGCGCGAGGTTCATCCCGAGGATGTCCTGGTACGGCAGGGTCCACAGCTCGAAGCGCCGGGCGTCCCCGCGGAGCCGCCCGCTGTAGTCCACCAGGGTCGAAAAGTTTTCGGTTCCCTCGTAGGCGTTCCAGCCGGCCAGCGGAGAGGTGAGCGATTCGATGAGCTCCCGGCGGACGTACATGAACCCGGAGCCCCAGGGAGAGAGCAGCCACTTCTGGGCTCCGCAGGCGAGGATGTCCACCGGAGTGGCGCGGACATCGAACGCCACGTGGCCCAGCGCCTGGATCGCGTCCACCACGAAGAAGGTGCCGCTGGCCCGCGCCGCCGCGCCCAGGCGTTCGAGGTCGAGCCGGTATCCGGTATGAAACTCCACCTGCGACACGGCCAGGACCCTGACCCGGGCGTCCTGCATCCGCTCCATCATCCGGAGCTCGTCGGGCCATCCGTCCCCGGTTCGGGGAAGGAGCTCGAGGCGCACCCCCCGGTCGGCGAGCTGGCGCCAGGCGAAGACGTTGGCGGGGAAATCCTGGTCGCTCACCAGCACCACATCGCCGGGCGAGAGCGGCAGCATGCGAGCCGCCAGGTTGAGGCCGAAGCTGGTGTTGGTGGCCAGGGCGATTTCGCCGGGGTCCGCTCCGATCAGCCGGGCGGCTTTGGCCCGTCCATCCGCCAGCACGCCCATCAGCCGGTCATCGGAGAGGGTAACCGGCGTGGCGCGTTCGCGGGTGTATGCCTCGATGGCCAGGCGGGCCCGCTCCGGAATCGGGCCGATCCCGGCGTGATTCAGGTAGATGGTGTTCGCGGCCCAGGGAAACTCGGCGCGGCGCAGGGCGGCGACATCGTAGGGCGCGGGGACCGGCGTGGTTCGGGAGGCCATGCTGTAATATGCTTCCCATGATGGAATCTCCCCAATTCACGCTGGTGCTGGGCGGCGGGGGTCTCAAAGGACTCACCCACATCGGTGTGCTCCGCGCCCTCGCAGAGCGCAACCTGGTGCCGCAGGCGGTGATCGGCTGCAGCATGGGCTCGTTCGTCGCCGCGGCGTGGGCCGTGGAGCTGCCCCTTCAGGAAATGGAGGAGCGGGCCCTGGCGGTAACCCGGAAGGACGTCTTCCGGATCGCCCACCTCGACATGGCCCTGAAGCGCATGCTGTCGCCGGCCGTCTACCGGCGGGAGCCGCTCGATCATCTGATCCAGGGCGTCACCGGGGATGTCACCTTCCAGGAGCTGCGCCGGAAGCTGATCGTGAATACGGTGGACCTGAACACCGGCCAGCAGGTGTTGTGGGGCTTGCCCGGACTGGAGGCGGCGCGGGTGGCCGATGCGGTCTATGCCTCCTGCGCCCTGCCCGGCATCCTGCCACCCCGCACCGTCCTGGGCCGGGTCTGCATCGACGGCGCGGTACTGGAAAACCTCCCGGTCCGCGCTGCCCTGGCCATTTCACGGGCGCCGATCATCGCGGTGGACGTGGGGGGAACCCGGGTGGAGCGCTCGGGGGTCGAGCGGAAGGGCTTCGTGGCGACCTACAGCCGGGGTCTCGAGATCGTGATGCAGACCCTCGCGGCCGAGCATCTGCAGGACTGGTCGGAGCCGCCGGTGGTCCTGGTGCGTCCCCGGGTGGAACGGATCTCGATGTTCGCCTTCAACCGGACCCCGTACCTGATCGCCGAGGGATACCGGGCCATGAATGAGGCGCTGGATCTGCTGCCCCGGGAGATCGACCGGCTGCCGCCGGGCATCCATCCCCAGCGGGAAGTGCAGGTGCGGGTGGATCCGGCGCGCTGCGTGGGCTGCGGCGCCTGCGTGGCACGGGCGCCCGACATCTTCAGCATGCAGCTCAACGGCCAGGCCGAGGCCAGTCCCCAGCGGATCTGGTGGTCGCCGCTGGGAGATTACCTGCTCACCGCCTGTCCCACCCACGCGATCATCGCCGAGCAGACCTGGCCTCGGAGCTGACCGCGCGGAGATCGCCCACCACCCGGGACCAGTTGAAGAACCGCTCCACCGCCGCCCGGCCGGCGGCCCCGAACTGCTGCGCCCGCCCGGGGTCATCGAGCAGTCGGGCGATGGCGGCCGCGAGGGCGGCGGGATCCTCCGGGTCGGTGAGCACCCCGGTCACCCCGTCCTGCACCGCATCGGGAATCCCCCCGCTCTGCCCCGCCACCACGGGTATGCCGGCCGCCTGCGCCTCGAGCAGGGCGATCCCGAAGCCCTCCACGTCCTTCGCGGTCTGGCGCGACGCGCCCACGTAGACGGTGGCGAGCGCGTAGGCCAGCGGCAGTGACTCGTCACCCAGCTCGGACAGAAAGTGCACCCGCTCCGCCACGCCTTCGCCGCGGGCCAGATCCTCGAGCGCGCCGCGCTCGGGACCTTGTCCCACGATCGCGTACCGGAGGTCGGGGTACCGGAGCGCCAGGAGGGCCAGCGCGCGAATCGTGGTGTCCACGCCCTTGTGGGGGACCAGGCGCGCCACGGTGAGCAGCCAGCGCCCCGCCGGCAGCCCGTGGCCCGCGATCAGCGGGGCCGGATCCAGCCCGGGCCGGAACAGCTCGGGGTCGGTGCCCAGAAGGATCACCCGGACCCGGCCGGTGCGCTCGGCCAGACCGAGCTCGCGCAGCACCTCGCAGGCCAGGTCGTGAGTCCACCGGCTGCAGGCCACCAGCACGTCGGCGGTTCCCAGCAGGGCCTGGGCCGCGACTCGCTTGAGGCGGGAATCCAGGTAATTGATCCGCAACGCGAGCAGATCGCCCCCATAGACGATGATGCCGTAGGGGATGCCGCTCCGTTCGTGGGCCCACTTGGCCGGATACGCGGCAGGACGGAGGTTCCCGCACCAGAGGAAACCGGCCTGATGCTCCGATACCAGCGTGGTGACCCGGCGGCTCCACTGCACCAGCCCCTGGAGATTCTTGAGCCGGCGGGCCGGGATGGCGAGACGATCCACCCGATTCGGGTAGCGCCGGTCGGCGGCCTCGCTCTCCTCCATCGAGCCGGTCGAGACAATCAGCTCTCCAGCGGGATACCGGAGGGCAATCTCCGCCATCCAGCGCGCGATGCCGCCGCCCATGGGGGGAAAGTCGTAGGTGAGGAGCAGATCGGGTCCCCTCATGGCGCGCGACCCAGCAGCCGGGTCAGGCCAGGCAACAGCCGGGAGGCACAGGCAGCAATGGTGAGCGGGGCGAGAATGGACGGCAGGACGGCCCCTCGCTCCGCTCGGGGGGGACCGGGATGGCGGGACGGCTGGGCGAGCACCGTGTGAAGCTCCCGCGCGAGGTTGGCGTCGTCCCTGGGAGCGAAGTACCCCACCGCATCGCCGAGGAATTCGCGGTGAGGTGGAATGTCGGAGGCAATCACCGGGAGCCCCATGGCGAGCCCTTCCAGCGGAGTGAGACCAAACCCTTCGAAGCGGCTCGGGCAGACCAGCACGCTCGCCTCCCGGTAGGCGGCATGAATCGCCGCGTCGCTGGCCCACCCGCCGGGGAGCTCGAGCCGGACCCCCAGCGATTGGGCCAGCCGCCGCAGGTTTTCCGCCTCGGGGCCCGCTCCCAGAATGCGGACCAGGGGTTGCGCAGAAAGCCGGGCCGCCGCCCGGAGGATCAACGCGTGATTCTTGTGGGCGACGAGGCGGGAGACGGACAACAGCGTCAACGGTGCACCCTTCGCTGCGCTCAGGGCAGGCTCGTCAACGGTCAACGGGAAAAGCCCCACCAATAGCCTGATGAATAGCCGATAGCCGATAGCGCTTAGCTTCCCGGCGAATTC
>DATFGC010000161.1:0-9112 GCA_035249765.1 Gemmatimonadales bacterium
CGGGTGACCCGCGACAACCAGCGCGCCGCCGCAATTCAGCGGGAATCGGATCGGGACCTGGCCCACCTCCGCTTGAAGCAGCTGCTCGAGCTTCCCTCGGGAGATTCGCTCACTCTGATCACCGCACTGGACGATTCGGCCCTGGCCGGCGCACCGTCGCTCGCTCCCCTGCTCGCCGCCGCCCCCGACACCATCGCCGAGCACCGCGCCCCGGTGCGCCAGGCGGCGGAAGCGGTGAGCGCGCGCGAAGGGCTGCTCAAGGTGGCCCGGTCGCAGCAACTCCCCGCCGTGGCGCTAACCTCCGGGTACAGCCGGGTGGCCTATCCCGGAGACGCGCTGCCTTCGTGGAGCTCGTTCCTCACCAACTGGAGCGTCGCGGTGGGGCTCACCATGCCGATCTTCACCGGCGGCCGGATCAAGGGAGACAAGCTGGTGGCATCGGCCGAGCTCGACCAGGCGCGGCTGCTGCTGCGCCAGACCGCCGAAAGCGCCGAGCTCGACGCCCGGAGCTCGAGCCGTCAGCTCCGCACCGCGATCGAAGCGCTCCGGGCCAGCGAGGGCACCGCCGAACAGGCCGAGCGGGCCTACCGGATTGCCGAAGTGCGCTACGCCGAAGGCATCTCCACCCAGAACGAGCTGCTGGACGCCCGGCTCGCCCTCGAAGTGGCGCGGGGCAATCGGGCCCAGGCTTCCCGAGACGCCCAGGTCGCCCGGGTCCGCATGGCTCTCATTGCCAACCTGCCCCTGGCCGGCGCCACCAGCCTGTTGCCCGCCGGGGCCACCCGCGCTCCTCAGCGGGCCCAGACACCGCCACCATCGGCCGCCTCGGCCGGAACTGGTTTTCCATGAGTCGCCTGATCGGTTTTGCGCTGGCCGCCGCGGTCATGTCGGGAGCCGCATGCACCGGTTCCCGGGCCGAGAATCCCGCCGACGCGGAAGTGCCGGTGGTGAACCTGGGCCCCGACAACATCGCGGTGGCCACGCCGCGGGAGCTTTCCAGCGGGCCCTCGATCTCCGGCACCCTGGCCGCGATCCGGGAAGCAACCCTGCGCGCCGAAGTGGCCGGAGTCGTCACCGGAACCCAGGTGGAGGAAGGCCAGCCGGTGCGGGCCGGGCAGGTGCTGGTGCGGCTCGATGATTCGGCGATTCGCGACGCGGTGCTCTCGGCCCGCTCAGCCCACCGCACCGCGAACGAAGCGGCGGTGGTGGCCCGCCGCAACGCGGAGCGGACCGAGCGGCTGGCCCAGGCCGGGGCGGTGGCGGAGCGGGAGCTGGAGCAGGCAAAGTGGACCGCGATGAACGCCGAAGCGGGGCTGGCCGACGCGGCGGCGCGGCTCTCCAGTGCCGAGAAGCAGCAGGGAAAGACCGTGGTCCGGGCGCCCTTTGCCGGAATCGTGAGCGATCGGCCGGTCAGCACCGGCGACGTGGTGCAGGTGGGCAACCCGGTGGTCACGGTGGTGAACCCCGAGCGCCTCCGGCTCGAGGCCACCGTGCCGGTGAGTGCGCTGACTGTGCTCAAGGTTGGCACCGAAGTGGATTTTGAGGTGAGCGGTTACGAGGGGAAGCGCTACACCGGACGGGTCGAGCGGATCAATCCGGTGCTCGACCCGTCTACCCGCCAGGTCCGGATCCACGTGGCCATCCCCAATGTGGCGGGGCGGCTGGTGGCGGGACTTTTTGCCCAGGGACGGGTGGCGGTGGAGCAGCGCACCGCGCTCGCGGTGCCGGTCTCCGCCCTGGACCTCAAGACGCCCACCCCTTCGATCCGGCGGCTCCGCGACGGCAAAGTCGAGCTGGTCGCGGTCCGGACCGGGCTCCAGGACGATGTGGCCCAGCTGATCGAGATCACCTCCGGCCTGGCTCCGGGCGACACGGTCCTGGTTGGTCCTGCCGCCGGCGTAGCGGTAGGCACTCCCGTCCGCATCGTGAAGGAGTAGCGCGAGATGTGGATTTCCGATCGCGCCATACGCCGCCCCATTATCACCGTCGTGCTGATGGTGGCCCTGGTCGTCTTCGGTCTGATCGCCCTGATCACCCTCAAGACCGACGAGTATCCCGACGTCGCCCCACCGTACGTGAGCGTAGGGATCCCCTATCCGGGCGCTTCGCCGGAAACGGTGGAGAAGGAGGTCCTCGATCCGGTGGAGGAAGCCATCTCCTCCATTACCGGGGTGAAGAAGGTCAACGGCAAGGCGATGGACGGCTTCGCCAGCATCATGATCGAGTTCCAGTTCACCAAGCCCCTGGCCGAGGCCACCCAGGACATCCGCGACGGCATCTCCAGCATCCGGAACGATCTGCCCCCGGAAATGGAAGAGCCGATCATCCGGAAGCTCAACGACACCGACACCCCGATCGTGTCGCTGGCGCTTTCCTCCAGCGTGCTTTCACCCCGCGAGCTGACCCGGCTCGCCGACCCGGGCATTACCCGCGAGCTGCGCTCGATCCCCGGGGTGGCGGAGGTGAACGTGTCCGGCAGCCAGGAGCGGGAGCTGACCGTGGAGCTCCGCCCCGAAGCGCTCCAGGCCGCCGGAGTGAGCGTGGCCCAGGTGGTTCAGGCCCTCCAGCTCCAGAATCTGGCCGCGCCGGTGGGCCGGCTCGACGGCACTCTGGACGAGCGCTCGATCCGCCTCAAGGGGCGGCTGGCCGGGCCGGCGGAGTTCGAGCAGCTGGTGGTGACCGAGCGCACCGGCCGATTGATCCGGCTGGGAGACCTCGCGGCGGTAAAAGACGGCGCCGAGGAGCCCCGGACTCTCGCGCTGTACAACGACCGGGTCGCGGTCGGCATTGATATCAAGAAGGCCAAGGGCTACAGCACCACCGAAGTGAGCGACGCCCTCATGGCCCGGCTGGAGCGGGTCAGAGCCACGCTCCCCTCCAATGTGCAGATGGACATCATCAAGGACGCCGCGATCCGGGTTGCCCGCTCGGTCCGCGAGGTCCAGGTCACCCTGTTCGAAGGCGCGCTGTTGACGGTGCTGGTGGTGTTCCTGTTCCTCAACTCGTGGCGCTCCACCGTCATCACCGGCCTGGCGCTGCCGGTCTCGGTGCTGGCGTCCTTCATCGCGGTGTGGGTGTTCGGATTTACCCTGAACACGATGTCCCTGCTGGGACTTTCCCTGGCGATCGGCATCCTGATCGACGACGCGATCGTGGTGCGGGAGAACATCGTCCGCCACGTCGAGATGGGCAAAGATCACGTCACCGCGGCGCACCAGGGCACCGATGAGATCGGGCTCGCCGTCACCGCCACCACGCTTTCGATTCTGGCCGTGTTCGTCCCCATCGCCTTCCTGCCCGGGATATCGGGACAGTGGTTCAAGCCCTTCGGCCTCACCATGGCCTGCGCGGTCGCGGTATCCCTGCTGGTGAGCTTCTCGCTCGACCCGATGCTCTCGGCCTACTGGCCCGACCCCCACCGGGCCGAAGCCGACAAGTCCTGGATCACCCGGCAGCTGGACACGTTCAACGCCTGGTTCGGGCGCCGGGCCCAGCAGTACAAGCGGGTCATCGCCTGGGCCCTGGACCACCGGCTGGCCATGGTGCTGCTCTCGCTGGGCACCTTCGGCTTCGCGCTGATGATGCCCCGGCTCGGGCTGGTGGGGCTCAGCTTCATCCCGGTGGATGACCGCTCGGAGTTCAACATCCAGATCGAAACGCCGCCGGGATCCAACCTGGAATACACCCGGCGGAAGGCCGAGGAAGTGGGACGGGTACTACGGGGCCATCAGGAGGTCCGCTACACCTATACCACGCTGGGCGGCACCCAGACCGGCGCGGTGGACGAAGGCAAGATCTACGTCCGGCTGTTGCCCAAGAACGACCGGGACCTGAGCGCCGAGGAATTCGCCGGGGTGATCCGCCGGGAAATCCAGAGCGTGGCGGGGGTCAAGCTCGCGGTGTTCACCAGCGACATCGGCGGAGGCCGGAAGCAGCTCCAGCTCGAGGTGCGGGGCACCGACCTCGCCACGCTCACGGCGATGGCGGAGCGGGTGCAGGCCGAGGTCGAGCAGGTGCCGGGTGCGGTGGACCTGGCGCTCTCCACCAAGGGGCAGAAGCCCGAGATCAATGTGGACGTGGACCGCGGACTGGCCGGGAGCATCGGGGTGACGGTGGGCCAGATCGCCCAGTCGCTCCGTCCCGCCTTCGCCGGGATCGACGCCGGCGACTGGCTCGACCCCAGCGGCGAAACCCGGGACGTGATGGTGCGGCTGTCCCCCGAGGCGCGGCGGCGGCTCACCGACCTGCGCGATCTTCCGCTGGTGGTGCCGGGCGGCGCCGGCGGCGCGCCCACCACCGTCCCGCTGGGCCAGGTGGCGAAGATCACCCAGGGGGTGGGACCCGCGATCATCGATCACCTGAACCGCGACCTGGTGGTGATCGTCGGCTGGAACGCTTCCGGCCGCTCCACCGGCGAAGTCATGGCGGATGCACTGAACCGGCTGGCGGCCATCCCGCTCCCGGCCGGGGTCACCATCACCCAGGGGGGCGACGCCGAATCGCAGAACGAGGTCTTCGGCAGCATCTTCCTGGCCCTGGGCGTGGCGGTGATGCTGATGTATCTGATTCTGGCGGTGCAGTTCGGTTCCTTCGTGGAGCCGTTCGCAATCCTGCTGTCGCTCCCGCTTTCGCTGATCGGGGTGATGCTGGCGCTGGCGGTGACCGGCACCTCGATCAACATCATGAGCCTGATCGGGGTGATCCTGCTGATGGGGATCGTGGCCAAGAACGCGATCCTGCTGATCGATTTCGCCAAATGGGCCCGGGAGCGGGAGGGGATCCCGCTGCGCGATGCGCTGATCGAGGCCGGCGCGATCCGGCTCCGGCCCATCCTGATGACCACTTTCGCGCTGATCGCGGGCATGCTGCCGGTGGCGCTGGGCACCGGCGAAGGCTCCCAGTTCCGCTCTCCGCTGGGCATCGCGGTGATCGGCGGGGTGATCACCTCCACGGTGCTCACGCTGGTGGCGATCCCCACGTTCTACGAGATTCTGGACGAGACCCGGCACGCCCTGCTGGCGCGGGCCGGGCGGATCTTCCGGGGCCGGCGGCCTTCGCCTGCCCCGCACGTTCTCCCCAAGGAGGGCCGATGACCGGCATCATGCCCCGCCCCCGCGGCCCGATGATCAAGGACGCGCCCGACCATCACGACGCCGACCTGGTGCTCCGGCTCTATGAGCTGCGCCGGGAGGCGACCATGCGGGAGGCCCGGCGCTATCTCGCGACCGAGTTCTGGCCCGCGACCCAGGCGGACCTGCTCGCGATCACCGGGCGGGATCATCCCGGTCATATCGCGTTCCGCCAGGTGAGCGGATACTGGGAAATGGCCTACGGGCTGGCGCGGCACGGCATCGTCAACCCCGACTATCTTGCCGAATACACCGGCGAGGGGCTCTATCTGCTGGCCAAGGCCTATCCCTGGCTGGCCGAGCTCCGCGCCGCCATCTCTCCCGCCGCGTTCCGGAACGCCGAATGGCTGGCAACCCAGTGCGACATGGGGCGGGAGCTGTTCGCCCACTCGCGCCAGCGGGTGGAGCAGGCGCTGGCCGCGCGCCGGGGAGCCTGATGGCGGAACCCAAGAAGAAGAAAAAAATCACCTTCAGCATCGCCTGGCGGGAAGCCCGGGAGCTGATCTGGAAGTACCGGGGCCGGCTCGCCCTCGGGTTCGCCATCATGCTGGTGGGCCGGCTGGCGGGGCTGGTGCTGCCGGCCAGCTCGAAATTCCTGATCGACAACGTGATCGAGGGCGGTGACGGCCACCTGCTGGTGCCGCTGGCGCTGGGGATCCTGGCCGCGGCGATCGTCCAGGCCGCCACCTCCTTCGCCCTGGTCCGCATCCTCGGCATCGCGGCTCAGCGGGCCATCACCGACCTCCGCCGCGAAGTCGCCGAGCACATCCTCCGGCTCCCGGTGCGCTTCTTCGACTCCACCCAGACCGGCATCCTGCTCTCCCGGGTGATGAACGACGCGGAGGGCATCCGCAATCTGGTGGGTACCGGGCTGGTGCAGCTCGCCGGCGGCATCGTCACCGCGGTGATCTCCCTGGCGGTGCTGTTCTGGATCAACTGGCAGCTCACCGCGGCTACTCTCGCGATCCTGGTGATCTTCGGCGGTGGAATGGCGTTCGCCTTCAGCAAGCTCCGGCCCATCTTCCGGGAGCGGAACAAGCTGATGGCGGCGGTGAGCGGGCGGCTCACCGAATCGTTCGGGGGGATCCGGATCGTCAAGTCCTACGTAGCGGAGCGGCGGGAGGACTACGTCTTCACCAAGGGGATTCACAAGCTGTTCCGCAATGTGGCCACCACCATGACCGGGGTCGGCGGGGTGACCGCCCTCTCCAGCATCGTGGTGGGCGCCATCGGCGCGATCATGGTCTGGGTCGGGGGCGGAAGCATCATCGCCGGCACCATGACCCTGGGCGATTTCGTGATGTACATCTTTTTCACCGGCCTGATGGCGGCGCCGCTGATTCAGATGGCCTCGATCGGCACCCAGATCACCGAGGCCTTCGCCGGGCTCGACCGGATCCGGGAGATCCGGGAGATGCCCACCGAGGACGACGAGGACGCCACCCGCCAGACCGTGGCGCAGGTGGAAGGCGAAGTGCGGTTCGAAGACGTGACCTTCGAGTACACCCCGGGCGTCCCGGTGCTCCGGCACATCGCCTTCGAGGCGCCGGCGGGCTCGACCACCGCGCTGGTGGGCTCGAGCGGTTCCGGCAAGAGCACCCTGATGAGCCTGGTGATGGCCTTCAACCGTCCCACCGAAGGCCGGGTGATGCTCGACGGCCGCGACCTCTCCACCCTCCGGCTCCGCGACTACCGCAGCCGGCTCGGCATCGTGCTCCAGGACAACTTCCTGTTCGACGGCAGCATCGCCGACAACATCCGCTTCAGCCGCCCCGGCGCGACCCTCGAGGACGTAAAGCGGGTGAGCCGGATCGCACACTGCGACGAATTTATCGAGGCGTTCGAGCTCCAGTACGAGACCATCGTGGGTGAGCGGGGCGTGCGGCTCTCCGGCGGGCAGCGGCAGCGAGTGGCGATCGCCCGGGCCATTCTGGCCGACCCGGCGGTGCTCCTGCTGGACGAGGCCACCTCGAGCCTTGACAGCGAAAGCGAGGCGCTGATCCAGGACGGGCTCCGCGCCCTCCGGGCCGGACGCACCACCTTCGTGATCGCCCACCGGCTCTCCACCATCATGAGCGCCGATCAGATCCTGGTGCTGGAAGCGGGAGAGATCGTGGAGCGGGGCACCCACGCCGAGCTGCTGGCCCAGGACGGCCGCTACCGGCAGCTCTACGACAAGCAGTTCCGCCTGGAGCGGAACCGGTTCATCAATCCCGGAGAGGACTTCACTCCGGAGCCGGAGCAGCCGGCCGTCGCGAGCCCCGCCGGGCGGGCGGGCGGGGACTGAGCTGGGAGGTGGGAGATGGGAGTTGGAGGCTGGGGGTTTGCCTCCAATCCCCAAATCCCAACGCCCATCCGCCCATCCGCCCACCGGCAAGGCGGCTAGTTCTTCTTCGGCGGCTCCGGCATGGCCGGCAGATCGCTGTTCCAGATGTTCTCCACGATCATCCAGTTGTCACCCATCTTGTGCCAGTGGGCCATGTACTTCCCGGTGTCGGTGACTGGACCCGGCGCGCCCGGAGGGGTACCGGTGAAGCTGTAGGTCCCGGTCTCCACCGCCAGGGGCCCGTTCACCGCGACACTGGTCGTGGTAAAGCTGATCGTCGCTTTCATCCCTGCCATGCCCTGTAAGCTCTTGAGGATCGCGGCGCGCCCCACATCGGCCGCCATGTTGGGCGGGAGACCGCGGGCGTCCTCGGCATAGACCATGGCCGCCGAGTCGTAGCGCTCGGCGTTCATGTGGGCGGCCATTCGGGCGTTTGCCGCCTCGATCGCGGTTCTGGCGGCGGCGGTTTCGCTCGCCATCCGCGCCTCGGCCTGCTCGGCCGTCTCCGCCGCCGGCTGGCAGGCGGCAAACATGGCCACGGCGCCCAGCAGCGACACGATCCTACGGGTGCGGTACATGCGTCCTCCCTGAGAATGGTGACTGATTACGGCTGCTTGGCCGGTGGCCCCATCGGCATCGCGGGCAGGTCGCTGTTCCAGATGTCGTCCACCATCATCCAGTTGTCCCCCACCTTACGCCAGTGCACCAGGTATTTGCCGGTGTCGGTGACCGGAGCCGTGGCTCCCGGAGGAGTCAGGGTGATCTTGTACGTACCCCGCTCGACCGCCAGCGAGCCGTTGGCATCCACGGATTCGGTGGTCAGAACGAGGGTGGCACCGCCCATCATCCCCATCGACGCGGCGATGGCCTGACGGCCGGACGCGACCGGCATGTTGGGCGCCATCACCCTGCCGTCCTCGGTGTAATGAGCGGCTACCGAGTCCCCCTGCCCCGCGTTGAAGTGGGTCATGAACCGGGCATTGGACGCCTCGATTGCGGTTCTCGCGGCTGCGGCATCGCTCGCCATCCGCGCCTGGGCCTGCTCGGCGGTTTCCGCGGCCGGCTGGCAGGCGGCGATCATCGCCACGGCGCCCAGCAGCGACACTACCCCACGCATGCGGTACATGAGCCCTCCCTGAGAATGGTGATCAGACCCGGATCGGCAGTGACCGGATTCGTTTTCCCGCCGCGGCGTAGACCGCGTTGGCAACCGCAGGAGCAATCGGCGGAGTGCCCGGCTCCCCCACCCCGCCCGGCTCCATGAGGCTCGGCACGATGTGGACTTCGATGAGCGGCATCTCCCGCATGGTGAGCACCGGATAGTCGACGAAGCCGCTCTGCTTCACCCGGCCCCCGCCGATGCTGATTCTTTCCTTGAGGGCGGCGCTCAGCCCGTACGCGATGCCGCCTTCCATCTGCACCACCACGGTGTCGGGATTGACGACCTGGCCGCAGTCGACGGCGCACACCACCCGATGCACCCGCACGGTGCCCGACTCGACCGACACTTCGGCCACCTGGGCCACCCAGCTTCCGAACGACTCGTGGAGCGCGATGCCCCGGAACCGGCCGGCCGGCGGCGGACTGCCCCACCCGACTCGCTCCGCGACCAGATCCAGCACCGCCACCGCGCGAGGCGCGCCGGCCAGGAGTCCGC
>DATFGC010000162.1:0-2898 GCA_035249765.1 Gemmatimonadales bacterium
CCCGGGCCTGGATGATGCGCTCGGGGGCAAACCGGGCGGTGGGCAGCGCGAGCTGGTCGGGCTCGCGGGTGACGATGAAGTGGAGCAGCACCGCCCCCGCCGCGATCGCCCCCGCAGCCAGGAGAAAGCCGGGGAAGAGGAAGCTCATGCCTCGCGGGGAGCCGGCTCGGCGAAGCCGGTCACCCGCCGGACGATGCGATCGGGGGCATCGGCGGTGCTCACCTCGTGATAGAACGCCCCGGCGCCGCGCCAGTCCCGCGCCAGCGCGTTGCGCCACTCGGCGAAGTGGCTGCGGTAGGCCTCGAGCTCCGCTCTGCCCAGGGGACGCCGGATGGCGGGATTCTCGGGGTCGGTGACCACCGGGGCGGCCTCGCCCGGGTCCAGCTCCATTGGATCCACCAGGTGCACCGCGAACACCTCGGTGCCGCCCGCCACCCGCTCGCGGGCCAGGCCGAGCAGCGGCTCCGCGTCGCCCAGAAAATCGCTGACCACCGCCACCCGACGGCTGGTTCGCGCGGCCAGGAGCAGCGGAGTGAGCGGAGCGCTCCCGGCCGGCGTGGTCTCCAGCAGGGCCCGCAGCAGGTCGCCCACCACGCCCCGCCGGGTCCGGGGCGGGATCACCCGCGGCGGGGTCGAGGCGATCCCGATCCCCACCGGATCGTTGTCGCCGTGGGCGACGGCGGCGAGGCCCAGCGCGACCGCGGCTGCGGTCTTCCATTTGGCCTGGCTGGCGGCGGGGAACGCCATCGAGCCGCTGGCGTCCAGCAGCACCATGGTACGGAGACTCGAATCGTCGTGGGACAGCCGGACCGCGACCCGCTCGGTCCGGCCGAAGAGCTTCCAGTCGATCCGGGAAGGATCGTCACCCTGCTGGTAGGGGCGGTACTCCATGAACTCGGGCGACGCGCCCACCCGGCGGGAGCGGTGTCCACCCTGGAACGCGCCCCGGCTCATCCGGCGGGCGGGCCAGTGCGCTCCCCGCAGCGCGTCGAGCAGGGCGCCGCTGGTGAGCTCACGCACCGTCAGATCCGGATATCGCTCTGGGGCGGATGCACGAGGGCGAGCACATCCGCCACCAGATCTTCCGCCGAAATGCCTTCGGCTTCCGCGGCGAAGTTGGGAAGGATCCGGTGCCGGAGCACCGGGAGCGCCACCCGGCGCACATCGGCGGGACTCACCGCCACCCGGCCGTGCAGCAGGGCCCACGCCTTGGCGCCCAGGACCAGCGCCTGGCCGGCCCGGGGGCCCGCCCCCCAGCGCACGTATTTCCGGATTCGGGCGGGAAGCTGCTCGTCGCCGGGCCGGGTGGCGCGGACCAGCTCGGCCGCATAGCGCAACAGCGGCTCGGAGACCATGATATCGCGTACCATGCCCTGCAGCGCGAGCACCTGCGCGGCGCCGACCACCCCCTCGGGAGCGGCGGCTTCCCGCCCGGTCGTGGTGCGCAGAATGGAGATCTCGTCTTCGAGGCCCGGGTAATTGATGCGGATGGCGAGCAGGAACCGGTCGAGCTGGGCCTCGGGCAGCGGGTAGGTGCCCTCCTGCTCGATCGGGTTCTGGGTGGCGAGCACGAAGAACGGCTGGGGCAGCTTCATGGTGTCGCCCGCGGCGGTGACCCGGTGCTCCTGCATCGCTTCGAGCAGCGCGGCCTGGGTCCGGGGCGGGGCCCGGTTGATCTCGTCGGCCAGAATGATGTTGCCGAAGATCGGGCCGCGCACGAACCGGAAGGTGCGGTGGCCGGTGGCGGCGTCTTCCTCCAGCAGCTCGGTCCCGGTGATGTCGCTGGGGACCAGATCGGGAGTGAACTGGATCCGGCGGAAATCGAGGTGCATGGCCTCGGCCACGGTGCGGATCAGCAGGGTCTTGGCCAGGCCCGGCACCCCGATCAGCAGGGCATGTCCGCCGGCCAGCAGGGTGATCAGGACCTCGTCCACGATCTCCCCCTGCCCGACGATCCGTTTGCCCACCTCGGCCCGGAGCGCGGCCACCGCGGCCAGCAGCGCCTCGGCATTGCCCCGCGCCGGGATTCCCTGTGCTGCAGTCGTCATGCCCGCTCCCTGGAAGCGCCCCGGGGCAAAAACAAGCATCCCCACCCCCTACGGGGGCGGGGAGAATCTAGTTGCGCAAGCGAGGACTCGCCTATTTGAAGATTTCGAAGTTCCCCAGCAGCCACCAGAGCAGCAGGAAAATCAGGATCGTGGTGAAGCACCCGCCGCCCAGCTTCTTGGCGCCCCATCCCGCGGCAATGCCCCGCAGCAACTTGCTCATGCGTCCCTCTCTCCGTGAATGATCACGCCAAGGTGGGTGACGGCGCGGGCGGCCTTGGCTGCACATGGGACGGAAAGACGCAACGACGCAACGACGCAAGGTGGTTCACTTTGCGTCTTTGCGTCCTTGCGTCTTTCCGTCAGTGGCATCTCCCCCCCGAGGGATCCCACACCGTGCCGTTGGTGTCGATGAACGCCGAGCGCCACTCCTCGGCGCCCAGGGTCAGCTTGATCACCCCGAAATGGCCCTGGAGCCGGAAGGCGCTGTGGGGAGCGATGGTATTGCGCAGGTTCCGGAGCGCGCCGCCGCCGGTCCCGGCGAGGAGCTGGACGATGCCGGCGGTGGTATCCACCGCCCCCTGGGGATTGAGCGGCTGAAAGCGTTCGTAGTGGTGATCGTGCCCGACCAGGACCAGATCGACGCCGCCCTCGTACATCACCCGCCAGAGGCCGGTGATACGAGTATCCCCGCCATGCCAGCCCGAGCTGAAGCGGGGGTGATGGAAGTAGGCCACCGCGCACTTCTTGCTGCTGCCCTTGAGGTCCTCCCGGAGCCATTCCTCCTGGTCGGCCTGTTCCTTGGCGCTGAAGATCCGGTTGACCACGATCTCGCTGTTCAGCACCACCACAT
>DATFGC010000163.1:0-4749 GCA_035249765.1 Gemmatimonadales bacterium
CCATTCTCGATTCCGGGGTGCTCCGGGCACCGGACTGCACCTCCCTGCCTTGGTATGCGATGGCCTTTCCCGAAGGGAATCGCTGTGCGACCGGCTTGAGCGTGAGCACCAGCGGCGGCTCCGTGCACGGGCGCTGATCGCTGAGCCTATCGCAGCTACCGCTCGATCACCCGAATCGTCCCATCCGCCTTGTTGAGCACGAAGATCTGCCCCGCCGTCGTCAGGTCGAACCGCAAATCCGCCCGCTGGGCGGCCGGCTTGCCCTGGGCCGCGTTCTTCTCCTGGATGATCTGAAGGAACTTCCGCGGCGTCTCCCCGGGCGCGGTCACGAAGAGCACCCGGCGGATCGGGTCCTGGCCGCCCTTGGGGAGCTGATCCGCGCTGACGTGGAACATTTCCCCGCTCGGCATGTCCCCGAAGAGCAGCCGGCCGGTGAGCTGCGGGACCGCGGTCCCGCGATAGACCATCACCCCGACCGACGCCGACTGGCCGCTGGGTAACAGCACCGGATCCTGCTGGTCCCATTCGGCGATCGGCCAGGTCATGCCTGGATCCCCGCGCAACGAATCGGTCCGCACCGCCCGCCGGCTGACGAAGCGGTAGCTGCCCTCCCAGAGGTTCCAGCCGAGGTTGGCACCGGCCGAGACCGGGCTCACCTCCTCGACGATGTTCTGCCCGATGTCGGACAGGTACATCGCCCCGTTCCGGGCATCCCAGCCCAGCCGCTGCGCGTTGCGGATGCCGTAGGCGTAGATCTCGGGCAGGGCGCCGTCTCGGGAGACGAACGGATTCGCCCCGGGAACCCCATACTTGCCGCCGCGGCCGTTCTTACCCAGCGGGTCGATCCGGAAGATCTTGCCGAACGCCGAGCCCAGGTTCTGGGCCAGCCCCATCGGGTCGCCGCCGCTCCCCCCGTCGGCGATGCTCACGTAGAGCAGCCCGAAGTCGGCCGAGCCGGGGCGCGCCGTCGGGTTGAACGCGATGGCGCCGCCGTTGTGATTCTGGAAGGGCTGGCGGAGCCGGATCAGCTCGCGGGGGGCCTCCCCGTCGTAGCCCGCCGCCCCCGGGGTCCGCGCGGTCCATTCGTGCAGCACGGTGTCGTGGGTGGTGCTGTCGCGGGGGGTGGTGAAGTCGGGCGCCGGGGCCTGGTTGGTGACGTCGGTGAAGGTGTAGAACTTCCCGAAGCCCGCTGTACCGGCCTGGGCGAACTGGGGGTGGAGCGCGAAGCTCTGCAGCCCCCGCTCCCGGCCCCGCGATTGCACCCCGATCGCCCACCTGGGATCGCGGAGGTCGAGCCAGGGCGCCACGGTCCGGCCATCGGGACTCACCACGTACAGCACCCCCCGCATGTCGCTGACGAACAGCCGCCCGGTCCCGGGCTCGTCGACCAGGGTCATCGCCCGCGCGGCGACACTATCGATGTCCGGCAGCGAGGCGAACTCCCGGAGGGTGACCACGATGACGCCCTCGCCGGCGGTGATCGGCTGGGGGAAGGGATTATTGGTCTGTCCCGGGGGAAGCGGCTCCTGCGGGGCCGGCTGCTGGGCAGGACTTGGCGTCGCCGCGGTTGCGATTAGCACCGCCAGGATGGCGGGGGTCATCCGGACCTGGGTCATACGTGGAATATACGGGCCGTTGTCACCCCGAGCGAAGGCTGTCACCCCGAGCGGAGGCTGTCACCCCGAGCGCAGCGAGGGGGGCGGAACCTAGGGGTGAGATCGGCCCCTTCCCCTTCCCCCTCGCTACGCTCGGGGTCAGGGTCAGGGTGACATCCTTCGCTCCGAAGCAAGCCTCCGGACCGCGTTGCCTGAACTCCCGCCCGGGCTCTTTCGATTGTGCTATCGCCGAGCGTAGCTTGTACTGTGTCGGCCGACCCCATTCAGGACCAGCCGATGCCGGTGACCGCCAAACTGTCCCAGCTCTTTTACGATCGAGTAGGCGAGCAGGTTGCCAACGAGCTCGTAGACTGGTTGGCGATGTAGTATTTGTCTTTCAAGCGAATCGCCTTCCTCGCCTTTGGCTCGGATTAACGCCGTGGACGCTACCTACCGGAACGACCTCCGGGAGCTGAACGAGGTCAACTTCGCCCGGTTCGATGCCAAGGTCGGCGAGCGCCTCGCCGAGCTCCGATCCCAATTCCGCGAAGACATGTCCCTGCTCGAAGGTCGAATGAGTTCCCGCATGAGCTCGTTCGAGGTCAGCCTGGAGCGGGTGCGGACCGACGTAGAGCGGGTGCGGACCGACGTCCAGAACTCCTCGGGAAGCATGATCAAGTGGATGTTTGCTTTCTGGGCACCGACAGCGTTTGCGGTCGTGGGACTTCTCTTGAGAAGCTGAACCAGACCTTCTCGAGGTCACAGACTCAACTCCCTCGTGCTTCCCCCTCGAGATGTTCGAAGCGGGGATGCTCGAAGATCGGCGCGACGGCCTTGGCACCAGGGGAATCGAGGGCGTCCGCCAGCCGGCCCACAATTTTCGCTATCACCCGATTGGCCTCGTGCACATTGTGGAGCAGCCTCTGCTCGTCCCGGTGCTGGTCGTAGCCGGTCTCGTCGCGTACCGTGACCTCGATTCCCAATTCCCGCGCGCTATCCAACACTCCGATCAGGCCAAGATGGCAGCGCAGCAGGCCGGGACCGTCTTACACTCCGCTCCCGCGAACTCGCGGATCTCGGTCACGCCGTCGAAGGCGAGGCCCTCGCTGCGCGACCGTAACTCACCCAGTACCGAGAGGACGCCGGCTCGCGGGGTCCGGGCCGGCAGCGCCAGCTCGTAGCAGATGTGAAGTCCCACGGCAGCCCCTAAGGCCTGCGATCTACGTCTTGGCCGACGTCCGGTGGGCCGCTTCGAACAGCATGTCGGGATCCAGATCCGCCCCGTTGGGCCACACGATCGTCCCGGCCTCACGATCCACCGAGACGCGGGCAAAGAACTCAGGTTCCTGGAGCGCCGCGAAAACTCCCGCCCCATCGCCTATCCAAGACCTCAGGTCGACCGTTCCGTGGGAGCCATCGGTAAAAGTCAGTTCCACGACGAAGTGGGCCGGGACCCGAACGGCGGTAATTCGAGG
Source organism: Gemmatimonadales bacterium (assembly GCA_035249765.1). Classification (GTDB taxonomy): domain Bacteria; phylum Gemmatimonadota; class Gemmatimonadetes; order Gemmatimonadales; family GWC2-71-9; genus JABFSM01. Next base: position 3,071 of record DATFGC010000163.1, read on the forward strand.
ATGCAGCGGAATCATGAGCTACTCCAGCGGAGCGATGCGTCGTGGCGCCTCGGAGGCCTGAAGCCGACCCCAATTATCGAGCAACTCCTGCTGATGCATTCTAGCCCACTCCACGACGAAGGCCAAGGCTCGCGGAGGCAGATCACCGTGCAGTAGGCCAAGAGGCGCAATTTGGATCTTGGCCTCCATGCTTCCATACACTGCGTGGAAATGCGGGGGAAGGTGATCGCGGAAGTGCATCTGGATCACGATTCCGAAGAAACGGGAGATTTCTGGCATACGCCAGAGCTAATGCCCCACCGTCACCCCTCCCGCATCGAGGCAACGCGGGCTGTGGCAGATTGTCGCGAGCGAAGCGAAGCGATCCGGTAGCCCCCGATTGCTTCGGCGGCTGCGCCGCCTCGCAATGACACGCCGGGAGTAGATTCTCTTCATGGGCGCCCTCTGGACCGTCGAACGCACCGGTCACCGCCGGTTTCCGTTCCGCATCGCCGTCGAGCAGGACGGCCGCCGGATCCTGGCAGTGCGGGCCCAGTCGGCCTGGCCCGGGCCCGGCCAGCAGATCTTCTGCCTCCGGGAACACGCGCTCGACCCCGACGAGCCGCTGGAGCCGCTGGAACGGGTCCCGGTCGCCCACCTGGGCAAGGTCGGCCGCAAGCTCACCGTCGTCCTGGACCGCGCCAACCGGAAACGCTGCGAGTTTCTGGCGGTCGCGAAACAGAAGAACGACGGCACCCCGCTGGAGCAGATCTTCTTCCGCACCGAGAGCGGGATCCGGGCCCACCGCTCCCGCACCCGGATGGAGCTGCTCCCGGACAGCCAGGTGCTCACCATCGCCATCGACAGCGGGGAACGGTATCCCTGGCGCTTTCCCGGGGCGGTAATCCGGCGGCGCCGGCTGGCCGCGGGCGACTACGCCCTGCTCGACGACGAGCGCCCGGTCGCGGTGGTGGAGCGGAAGAGTTTCGACAACCTGCTGGGCGACTTCGGCGCGCTCCAGGCCCTGCACCACCTGCTCGAAGACCTCGCCAGCGTGGAATCCTCCGCCCTGGTCATCGAAGCCCAGTACGGCGACTTCCTGGACCAGAAGCGGCTGGCCGGCCGCTGGCCGCCGGCCCACACCGCCCGGGTGCTGGCCGAGCTGGCGGCGCTCCACCCTCGGCTCCCGATCGTGTTTGCCGGCAACCGGAAGCTGGCCAACGTGTGGTGCCATCGCTTCTTCGTCGCCTGCCGCACCCGGGAATCGAGCCCCCAGCTCGACCTGGTCCGGGAGACGCTCGCGGGTTATGACCCGATGCCCCGCGAACCGGGGTTCGACGACCGGGTGCGCGAGGAGGCGCTGCACCGGCTCGAGCCGCCGTTCGGGTTCGCCGATCTCACCGCCCGGTTCCCCGGCGAGGCCCCGGCGCGGGTGCGCCGGGTCCTTCACCAGATGCTCAAGGAGGGATTGCTGGCGGGCACCGGCCGGGGGCGCGGCCGGCGCTACACCCGCGCCACGTGAGCTCATTTTCTGGAGCGCCCGCAAGGGTAGATTCCAGCATGGACGACGTCGATCCCGTGGTTCGCGAGCTCCAGACCAGGCGGCTCCGGGCCATGACCGCCCAGCGGAAGCTGGAAATCGCCGATGAGCTGCTGGCGCTGGCCCGGGAGCTCAAGTCCAGCAGCCTCCGCGCCCGCTA
>DATFGC010000164.1:0-4977 GCA_035249765.1 Gemmatimonadales bacterium
GCATGCACCCCAGCGCGTAGATGTCGCTCCGGTGGTCGATGTTCTCCAGTCCCTGGGCCTGCTCCGGGCTCATGTAGGGCGGGGTGCCCAGCGGAATCCCTACCGCGGTAATGGAGCGCTGTCCCTCGCTCACCGCCCGGGCGATGCCGAAGTCCGCCACGATCGCGTGTCCGGCCGAAAACAGGATGTTCTCCGGTTTGATGTCGCGGTGCACCACCCCCCGCGAATGCGCGTACGCCAGCGCGCTGGCCACCTCGATGGCCACCTGTATGCCGCCATCCACCGAGAGCATCTTGTCCCAGAGCAGCCGGTCCCGGAGACTCTCCCCCTCCACGTGCGGCATCACGTAGTAACAGAAGCCGTCTTCGGCCCCCGAGTCGAACAGCCCCAGAATGTTCGGGTGCTGGAGCTTGGCGGTGATGTGGATTTCCCGGAGAAATCGTTCCGCGGTGAGCGAGGTGGTGATCTCGGGCTGGAGCAGCTTGATCGCCACGGTCCGCCCATGCCGGAGATCCCGGGCCAGGTAGACCGTGGCCATGCCGCCCCGGCCCAGCTCCCGCTCGATCGCGTAGCGGCCCTCGAGCAGTGCCTGAAATCGCTGGGTCTGCGGATCGTTCACGGAAGCAGCCGGTCGTGAAGGTGTGGGTGCTCGGCCGCGGGCCGCCCCCGTCGCACATAGGTGCCGTCGGGCCCGAGAATCCAGGCCGAAGGCTCCGCAAGCACGGCAGTGAGCAGGGCGTCGAGTCGCGCGACCAGAGTCGGCGCCCGCACCGGAGTCACCACCTCGACCCGGCGACGGAGATTCCTGGGGCGCCAATCCGCCGATCCGATAAGATACTCCGATTCCCCGCCGTTGCCGAAGTGGTAGATCCGCTCGTGCTCCAGGAATCGCCCCAGCACGCTGCTCACCCGGATCCGGTCCGACACCCCCGGCACGCCGGGCCGCAGCACGCAGAGCCCCCGGACCACCAGCTCGACATCCACCCCCGCCGCCCCCGCCCGGTACAGCGCCGCAACGATCTCGGGATCCTCCACCCCGTTGAGCTGGGCCCGGATCAGACCGCCCCGCCCCGCCCTGGCGTGGCCGATTTCCCGCTCGATCCGCTCCAGGAAGCCGGGCAGCATGGTCGCCGGCGCCACCAGCAGTTTCCGGTAGCCCGAGCCCGGCGCCCGGGACGACCCGGTCAGCTGATTGAACAGGTCCGTCAGGTCGGCGGTGATTTCCGCGTCGGCGGTCAGCAGCCCGAGGTCGGTGTAGAATCGCGCAGTCGACTCGTTGTAATTCCCGGTGCCGACGTGGGCGTAGCGCTTGAGCCCCGCCGCAGTCCGCCGGACCACCAGGGCGACTTTGGCGTGGGTCTTGAGTCCCACCAGCCCGTAGATCACCTGGGCCCCGGCTTCCTCCAGCTTGCGGACCGATCCCACGTTCCGGGTCTCGTCGAACCGGGCCTTGAGCTCGACGAAGACCGCCACGTCCTTCCCCTTTTCGGCCGCCCGCTGGAGCGCGTCCACCACCAGGGAACGCTCCCCCAGCCGATAGAGGGTGGCCTTGAGTGCCACCACCCCGGGATCTGCCGCCGCCTCCTGAAGAAACCGCCCCACCGTCGACGAAAAGTCCTCGTAGGGGTGGTGGACCAGAATGTCGCCCTGGTCGATCTGGTCGAAGACGCTCTGCTCCGCCGAGAGGGGCCGCCGGGGATGGAAGGGACGGAACGTCTGGTCGGCAGGGAGCCGCTCCGCCAGATCCCGAAGCACGGTGAGATCGAGCGGCGGATCCAGCTCGTAGAGATCCTCGGGCCCGAGCAGCGCGGTGACCCCCCGGCGCTCGAAGCGCAGCTCCCGCAGGATGGTCTCCCGAACTCCCGGCGGCATGCTGGCTTCCACCTCGACCCGGACCGGTGCGTTGCCGGGACGGCGCTTCACCTCCTCCTCGATGGCCTGGAGCAGATCCCCCGCTTCCTCCTCGTCGACCTCGAGGTCCGCGCCCCGGGTGATCCGGAAGAGCCAGGCTCCCTCGACCGTCCGGTCCGGATAGAGCGACTGGATGTTTGCCCGGATGACCTCCTCGACCAGGATCAGGTCTTCCGAGCCGGGAACCGGGAGGATCCGCTCCAGCCTGGCCCGGAGGGGCAGGGTCGCGAAGTGGACCGGCCCGGTGCGGACGTCCAGCAACACCACCCCGAAGGTCAGGGTGAGCTGAGGAATGACCGGAAACGGGTGTCCCGGTGAGAGCGTGAGTGCCCTGGGCGTGAGCACCGGCAGCATCTCGGACTCGAAGTGCTTCGCGAGCGCGGCGCGCGCCGTCTCCTCCAGCTCCTCCCAGCGCCGGAGCCGGAGTCCCTGGTCCACCGCCGCGCGAAGACACGCTTCCGCGCACCGGGTCTGCCGCGCCAGCAGCGGGGGCACCCGGGCGCTGATGGCCTCGAGCTGCTCCCGCGCGGTGAGCCCGTCGAATCCGCGCGCCGAGGACCCGGCCAGCAGCGCGGCCTTGAGGGCGCCCACCCGGACGGCAAAGAATTCGTCGAAATTGGAGCCCACGATCGCCAGGAACCGGAGCCGCTCCGCCAGCGGCACACCGGGATCTTCCGCCATCTCCAGCACCCGCTCGTTGAAGGCGAGCTGGGAGAGCTCGACGTTGAGAAACCGGTCCGGGGGCAGGTCGGTGGTGGCCCTTGGCGGCGCGGCGCGGTGGGCCGAGGATTTCTTCCGGGGAGTGGTAGCCGGGGGCGGGGCGAACCGCTCGGTGGGTCCCCGCAATGGGCTCCCCAGCAGATTGGCCCGGGTGGCTACGGCCAGCGCCGCCAGGGTCTCCGCGGTCCGGATCTCGGGCGTGCCGATCCGCGCCACCGCCTCGCTGGCGGTGACCCACTGAAGGTGATTGGCGCTCTCCCCATCGCCCCGGATTCTCCGGGCCACCCAGACCTCGAGCGCATCGCGATCTTCGGTGCCGGGGAGGGAGCCAAGCAAAGAGAGAGTGCCCACGCTGCTCCCGGTCACCCGGCTGAGCAGATGACGGGCGGCCTCCTCCCCGCTGCCCCGGGCGACCGGGAGGGCGTGCCCCCCCTCATGCTCCAGGAAGCCGACCCTCCCTTCGTCCAGCGCCAGCAGCACGACAGCCGTTTCCGCCGAGAACATGCGCTCGGCCACCTCGGCGGACATGGCCACGACCAGCTGGGAGGCCCGCTGGTGGCGTGGGACCACCAGGGGCCGGAGGCCGTGGCTTCGCTCCAGGGCGTGGGCGATCTCCTCCAGGTGCGGCGCGCCGGGCGCCAGGCGGCGGACCTGGAGCTCCTCGAAGGTGCGGGAAAGCCCGCCATGGCGCACGGTGCAGAGGTCGTAGAGGAAAGCGAACCGGGGCTCCCGCCGGAAGAATCCCGCGCTGGCGGTCCGGCTCCAGCGCTCGACCTCGAGCTCGATCCTGGGCTTGAGCGAAAGCGGGTCCACCAGGCCGCGCAGCCGCCGGGCCGGCTCGGAGCTGCCTTCCAGCGCCTGGCGGGGGTCGAGCTCGGGGACCTCCGACTCATAGCGCTCACCCCGGGTCTCGGTGCCGCCGCTGATGAACAGGGTCAGCAGGCGGCGATCGTCGGTGCGGACCCGCACCCGGCAGGAGACCCCCTTGGCGAGCAGGGTCTGGTCGGCCGTATCGAGGTAGATGTCGCGGTGGAAGCTGCGGGTTGGGGGACCGCCCCGCAGCGGAGGTGGCAGCGGGGCATCGCGAAGCTCGGCGAGCGCCTCCGGTCCCGCTACATCACAGCGGAACTGGGACTCTGCGGCCATCAGGCATCACGCACGTCGATCGTCACCACTTTGGGAAGGACCGCGCGCCGCATCGCCTCGATCACCAGGGTGCTGGGAATGCTCTTCTTGAAGCGGACCTTGTACTGGGCCAGGGCCCGGCCGCCGTCGCCCGCGCCGGCCTTCTCGAATTCCCACCGCTTGGTCTGGCCGGTCAGCACCTGCTCGATCGCGCTGCGGATCGCCACCGCGTCGTCGGGCTGCATCTGGACCCGGAGCAGCGAATCGAACTTGTTCTTCTTCTCCTCGTCGGACTCGTCGCGATCGTTCTCGGTCCCCGGCATACCCAAATCGGCGGCCACCTTGCGGCCCCGCTCGGAGGCCCGCTGGGCGATGGCCTGGAGCTGGTCCGGGGTCATCGAGCGGAGCAGCTGCTTGTCCACCAGGTTGAGGAAGTCGGCGCCGGCCGCCGGCGCCTCGGCCCGGACCCGCTCCAGCCGCTTCTGGGCCACGCTGGCCTCGAGATGGGCCGGCATCCGGCCGAAATCCACCTTCCAGGCGCAGAGCACCACGATGTTGTAGAAGGCGGATATCGCCAGCGCGACCGCCATCACCTGCACCCCGGCGGCCAGGCCCACCGCGATGGAGAGGAAGATGTAGATCGCGTCCTTGGGGTCCTCCAGCCGGTTGCGGAACGCCACCGCGCCGACCACGCCGCCGAGACCGAAGGCGAGCGCCAGACTGCTCCGCACCAGCAGAATCAGGCCCGCCACCACGATGGGCAGAAAGATCAGGGTCTGCACCGTGGACTGATTGAAGCCCCGGCGAGCCCGGGTGAGGATGTAGACCCAGGCGACCGGAATCATCATCAGCACCGCGCCCAGCATCGCCATGACCGTTTCGAACGCCATGGTCGCGGGCGCGATGTTGACGAAGCTGCCGGTGTCCTCCCGGAGCGCGGTCCGGCCGGTGGCGACCGCTTCCGAGAACCGCTCCATGGTGAAGATGCCCTGCATGTTCGGATTGACGTACCAGAGCACCAGCACCACCAGGGCGAGGACGGCGTAGTAGGCGAAGATCTGCTGAACGGGGTGGACGGAAAACCAGGACGGCGACGGCGCGCTCGAACGGCTTTCTTCCATCGAGGTCCTCACGGCTGGGAAGGGGATGCTGCCAACAAGATATAGGGGTTAGCGGTGAGCGGTAAGCGGTGAGCGGGAAAGCTTCCGTTCACTGCTCACC
>DATFGC010000165.1:0-11182 GCA_035249765.1 Gemmatimonadales bacterium
CCAACGCCCGGCACCGTCATGGAGCCGCACCCCTCTCGGCCCTGCGCCGGGCCGGGATCCGGGTCGGGCTGGGGACCGACTCGGTGGCCAGCGTGGGCCGGCTCGACTGCTTTGCCGAAGCCCGCGCGGCCCGCGACCTGGGCGGACTTTCGGCCGAGGCGGCGGTCGCGCTGGCCACGCTGGAGGGCGCCCGCGCCCTGGGTCTCGAAGAGGACACCGGGAGCCTCACCCCCGGCAAGTGGGGCGACGTGGTCGCGGTTGCCGCCGGAGCCCGGGCCGCCGGGCCGCATCGCTCCCCGGCCGAAGCGGTGCTGGGGGCCGGCCCCGGCGGGGTGCGCCTCACCGTGCTGGGCGGCCGGGTGGTCTACCGCCGGGAGACCCCGCTTGATCCGCTGCCGGGGGGGTCGGTAAGATGAAGGAGGTCCCCCGTCGGAGAATGGTGTGCGCTGCCTTGCCTTGAATGCCTCATTCGAGCCATTGACCATGGTGCCCGTGAAACGGGCGCTGCGGCTGGTCATCGACGGCAAGGCCGAGATCGTGGAGGCGGAGACAGGCGACCCCATAAGAAGCCCGCGGGTTTCCATTCCGAAACCCGCGATCATCCGCCTCGTGAAGTTCGTTCACGTTCCCCGAAAATTCCGCCGCCAGGTCACCAACACCTTCCTCTTCGCCCGCGACGAGTACCGGTGCCAGTACTGTCACCGGACCCAGGCGCAGCTCCGCCCCCGGGAGTGCCTCACCCGGGATCATCTGCTGCCGATCAGCCGCGGGGGCGGGAATGGGTGGACCAACTGCGTGACGGCGTGCAGCAGCTGCAACACCAGGAAGGGGAACCGGCTGCCGGAGGAGTGCGGGATGCATCCGATGCACCCGCCGATGGAGCCCCACTTCGTGCACCTGTCCTGGGCGGTGCGCCGACTCACCGCCGCCCAGGCGAAGTACATCCGCTACTTCTACGGGGCGGCGGCCCTGCGCGCGCTGCGCGCGTAGTGGGCAGTGATCAGTGATCGGCGGGAAACACTCGACCACTGACCACTGACCACTGACCACTGACCACTGACCACTTACCTCACGCGAAAACGTTCGGTTCGGACGGTCAGCTCCTCTCCCGGCAGTCCCGCCAGTCTCAGCAGGAACCTCCGGAATGACCGGCCGATCGAGCTGCGTTCCGGCCGGGAGGGCGTGGCCTGGCCTCCGGCCAGGAATTGCTCGATCTCCTCCATGTCCTCGTCGGAAAGCGCCGAGATGCGGAGTTTCACGTCGTAGTAGAACGACCCCGCTCCCACCGGCAGCGCGTCCACCTCGCGGGTAATGCCGATCCACCGGGCCAGCTCGTCCCGGGTCTGGAACCGGGTTTCCACCGGGCCGCTGAGCAGCAGCTCGGTCACCCGGTATTGATCCTGGAGCGGCTCGTACTGGATCACCGTGGACCACTCGGTGGCCCGCTGGAACTCGTCGATCCACCCGTCCCGGGAGCGCCAGATCTCCATCCGGAAGGTCAGCCGGATCGGGAAGGACTGATCGAGGGCGTCGGCCCAGTCGGGGTCCGCAAACAGGCTGCGCACCTGGACCCGGGCGTAGCGGACCCCACGCGGAAAGGTGTCCGGTCCCAGCTGCACCGAGAGCCCCACCTTGGGTCTCTGGGCGGCAGCGGGAGCGGTCAGCAGACTCCCGAGAGTGAGCACGGCAGCGAGGACTCGAAGCATCAGAATCGTCGCTGCAGCCGCATCGTCAGGGTGAGGGGCCGGCCGCCGTTGAGCGGCTGACTGAGGTAGACCCCGATGCCGCCGGCATCGAAGCCGAAGCCGATGTCGGTGGCCCACTCCCGGAGCACCGGAATCCGGTTGTTGGGAATCCGGCCCGGCCCATCGCCGGTAATCCACGACTTGCCCGCGTCGGCAAAGACGACCACGTCGGGCTCCCTGATCGCGAGCAGCCGCTGGGCCGCCGCCAGGTACGGATCCGACGTGGGGATGGGGAACCCGAGCCGGGTACGGGTGCGCACCTCGAGCTGCGCGGCGAGCATCCGGTCACAGAGCGCCGGCCGGGAGGGGTCGGTGAGCGAAGGGGGGGCGCAGTTGAAGCTGCGGAACCCGTAGCCTGGGAGGATGTCGGGCCCGCCCAGGCCGAGTCGCCGCTGAATCGGGAGCGGATCGCCGCCCACCCATCCGGCCGCCAGCACCCGGGCCGAGGCTCGCACCGACGGGTCGAGCCGGGCGTAGCGCCGGGCGTCGAAGAAGATCCGGGAGAACCGGTACCGGCCCGGCGGGATCGGGTCCCGCACCTCGAGCGGCAGCGAAATGGCCGACGCGTCGTCGCTCCGGCTCCGTTCCCACAAGCCGCGGACCAGCCATCCCGAGCTGGGGCTCTCCGGCTCGTTGCGGGAGTCGTAGTCGAGCCCGATCCGCCAGGTCAGGTAGTGCCCGTCGTCGACCAGCGGGTTAGGCCGCCACGATTCGTTGCGGAAAATCGAAATCGGATCGTTGGCCGGGATGCTCCGCTCGGCATGATAACCCAGCGAAGTGCCGACCCGGAGGCCGGGGCCGAGCAGGTAGGACAGGTAGCCCGAGACGCCCTGCGCCTGGTAGAAGTCGCGATAGTCGCGCTGGAGCAGGAACGCGGCCCACCCGCTCTCGGTGCGCGACAGCGGCTGCTCCTCGATGGGGACGACCAACCGGGAGACCTGGCCCCCGAGGGTGAGCCGCCGGGATTCGCCGACCTGGAACTCCAGCCTCCCGGAATACCCGAAGCTGCTGCGCCGGTCGGTGCGGTCCGGGGCGGTCCACGCAATGGCCCGGAGGTCGAGCCGGGCCTCCATGTTGGGCAGGCCGGTGCGCACCACCGTGGGTCCGAATACGATGGGGATCCCCTCGACCCGGTTGTAGGTCCGGCTGGTCTCGATCGAGAGGACGGTCTCGAACCGACCGGTGGTGAACCGGGTCCGGGCCGAGGCCATGTCGCCCAGGGTCCGGGGCGGCTCCCGGATGGTGAGCTGCCCACCGCTGGTCCGGATCAGCGGCGCGGGCTGACGGTACTCCCGGCGGCGGCCCTCGATGGTTCCGCCCGGACGCACCAGGATCTGGCCCCCGACCACCAGCACGTCGCCGGCCACCAGCGCTCCCGGCTCCACGATCAGGTCGCCGTTGATGATGGTGACCTTCCCGATCAGCTCGCCCACGACCCGGAGAGTGCCCCGGAACAACGCGATCGGTCCGGCGTGGCGGCTGGTGGCCGGCAGCAACATCGGGCCGTTGACCTTGGTGGTCAGCGAGTCGTTGTAGGCGGTGAGGACTTCATCCACGATGCTGGGCGGCAGGGTGGCCCGGCTGGCCGAGTCCGGGGCTCGTTGCTCGGGGCGGATCCTGAGCACCGTGTCGGCTGGGATCTGGCCAAATGCCCGTAAAGGCAACAGGCAACAGGCAAGCAGGAGGCAACAGGCAACAGACAACGGGCAACAGGCAGTCCCCGTTGCGCGGCGTTTCCCGTCGACCGGGCCCCCCCGAGCATCGCGAGGGGTTGACCGTTGACCGTTGACGCTGTTCATAGGCCAAGTCGCTTCATGCGCCGATACAGATTGGCCCGGTCGGTCTGGAGGGCGCGGGCTGCTTCGGCCACGTTGCCGGTGGCGCGCCGGAGCGCGGCCCCGATCAGGGCCCGCTCGTAGTCGTCCAGCACGTTCGACAGCGAGCGGCCGCCCAGGTCGGCGACCGAGTAGGACGTGCCCGACTCGGAGACCGAGGGGGCATCGAAGCGGAGGCTCCCGGTGCGGGGCAGCACCTGGCGCACCAGGGCGACGTCCACCTCCGGCCCGCCGAGGATCGAAAGCCGCTCCACGATGTTGGCGAGCTCCCGCACGTTGCCGGGCCATTCGTAGGAGGCCATCAGAGCCAGCGCATCGGCGGTGAAGCGCGCGGCCTGGTGGGGCCTGACCCGCTCGGCCAGGTGCACCACCAGGTCGGGCAGGTCATCTAATCTGTCGCGGAGCGGGGAGAGCTCCAGCGGAAACACGTTGAGCCGGAAGTAGAGGTCTTCGCGGAACGAGCCCGCCGCCACCGCCTGCTCCAGCCGCTGGTTGGTCGCGGCGAGAATCCGCACGTCGATCCGCTGCACCCGCTCGGCCCCGAGTCGCTGGATCTCACCGGCCTCGAGCACCCGGAGCAGCTTGGCCTGGGCCTCGAGGTTCAGGTCGCCCACCTCGTCGAGGAAGAGGGTGCCGCCGTCGGCCAGCTCGAACCGGCCCAGCCGGCGGTCGGTGGCCCCGGTAAACGCGCCCCGCTCGTGGCCGAACATCTCCGACTCCACCAGATCGCGGGGGATGGCGGCGCAATTGACCGAGATGAAGGAACGCCCGGCCCGGTTGCTGGCGCGGTGGATGGCATGGGCCACCAGCTCCTTGCCGGTGCCGGATTCCCCCATGATGAGCACCCGCGCTTCGGTGGGGGCCACCTGAGCGATAAGCGCTTTCACCTCGTCCATCTTGCCGCTCTTGCCGACCAGGTCGGCGCGGGGGCCGAGCTGGGAGCGCAGGGCGCGATTCTCGGCCCGGGCCCGGGTGAGCTCGAGCCCGCTCCGCAACGCGACCAGCACCGCTTCGGGCGTCAGGGGTTTTTCGAGAAACTGAAAGGCCCCGAGCTTGATGGCCTGCACCGCATCGGTGAGCTGGGCCTTGCCGCTCATCATGATGACCGGGGTCGAGGCGTCCCGTTCCCGGAGCTGCCGGAGGGTCTCCAGTCCGTCGGGCCCGGGCGGCATCTGGAGATCGAGCAGGATGGCGTCGGGATGGACCTGGTCGAGCGACAGGAGGGCGGCATTGCCGTTGGGCGCCTCCTCGGTCTCGAACCCTTCGGCCTTGAGCAGCGCCGCCAGCATCCGGCGAATGTTGGCTTCGTCGTCCACAATGAGCACGCGTGGCTTCATGAGCTTCTCCCGCGCCGGTCGGCGACGCGTCGTTCGAGCGGGTGTTCGGCGCGGGGCGCGGGACGGGCAGCCTCCGGGTTCCGCGGCAGGCGAATCGTAAAGGTCGCCCCGCCTCCGGGGGTTTCGGAGACCTCGATCGCCCCGTGATGGAATTCCACGGCCTGCTTGACGATCGCCAGGCCCAGCCCGGTGCCTTCGATCTTGTCGGTGACGTAGGGCTCGAAGATCCGGTTGCGCCGGTCGGCCGGCACACCCGGGCCGTGATCGGCCAGCGCGACCCGCACGCCCGCGCCGTCCGGTGCAATGTGGACGTCGAGCACACCTTCGCCGCCACAGGCCTCCACCGCGTTCCGGATCAGGTTGCTGAAGGCGCGCCGCAGCGGATCGTAATGGCCGGCGATCTGGGGAGAGCCGGGCTCGATGACGAGGGAATGCCGCATCTTCTCCGGCAGCGAGGTCCGCAACAGCTCGTCCAGCAGCTCCCCCAGGTCCACCAGCGCCGCCGGCCCCTCGGGCAGCCGACCCAGGTTGGCAAAGTCACGGGCCAGATGCTCCAGCCGGGCGGTCTCGACCCGGAGCACCTCCAGCGCCTCCTGCTGCTCGGGGAGCGCGCTCTTGTCGAGATGGCCGATGGCGAAACGCACCGGGGTGAGCGGGTTCTTCATTTCGTGGGCCACCCGCCGGGCGACTTCCCGGAAGGCGCGGAGCCGCTCGGAGTCGAGCTCGGCGAGGCGGGCTTGTTGCAGCGACGCGGCGGTTTCCCGGAGCGCGGTCCTGAGGGTGGCGAATTCGGGGGCGCCTTTCCTGGCCGGCTCCTCCGGTGGGAGGGTCTCGTAACGCCGGATCCGCCCGGTCCACCCCAGAAGTTCATCGATCGGATGACTGAGCTGGCGGGACAGGCTCCGGACTACCAGGACCGCGCTGTAGAGCAGGAGCAGGCTCAGCCCCGCGACCGCGATCGCCAGTCCGATGGTCTTGTAGCGGCTGTAGAAAAAGCCCCGCTGGGAGAGGGTGACCTGTCGCCCCAGCGAATCGACGTGGGCGCGGAAGGCGTGTCGCTCCGCGGAGCTCAGCCGGATGGTGTCGAGCACCCGGATCAGCTCCCTCCCGCTGGTGCTCACCGGCTCCAGGGCTGCCCGGCTGGCCCGCGCCGGATTGATCCGGAGCAGGGTCATGGCCCAGCCCCCTCCCAGAAGGGCCGCCGGCACCGCGCCCAGGAGCAGCAGGACGAGGAGGATGCGCTGGCGGAAGGGAATCGGAGGAAGGGGCATCTTTCTCGAACATAAGGGATTGCGCGGGGTGCGAGCGAGAGGTATTTCAGTCGGCGCGGGCTGTCCGGTTTTCTGGAGTTGATGGAGCAAATTCGGCTGTCGAATGCACTCTGTTGCGGTCCAGCAGCAGCGAGGCGATAATTAAGTGTTCTTAATATATTAATGAGTGTAAGTCGTTGTCATACATATGGTTAATTATTGCTATTTCTTAACTGTCGAGGCCTGATTCATGCACAAATATAGTACGTTGGTGGTGTACCCCTTACCGGGCGGGCGTTGATGGAAGGACCTTCGATCCTCATCAACGAGCCCGCCGGCCCAAAGCGGCCGGTCCCGGTGCAGGATTTCCTGCTGGGCTGGCGGCTCCTGTTCGTGCTGGGCTGGTTGTTCACCGTGGTGGGGTTGCTGAACACCGTTCTGCTCTGGTACCCGTTTCGTTTCGGGGTTCCGGAGTATGAGTTCGGATCGGTGGCGGCCTCGCTGGATGGTCTCCCGGTCACGATGATGGGGTTGACCCTGGCACTCGCGGGGAGCCGGGCGAGGGGAAAGGACGGAGCGGCGCTGCTGGCCACCGTGCTGTTGTGGACGGTCGCGGTGCTGGTGCTGGCGGGCGGGGTGCTCTACTGGCTCAACGTTCCGCTGGCGCTTCAACAGGTCACGGAACCGATCATCCGGACCGGGATCAAGAAGTCGATGACCAAGGTCACCGTGCAGGCGCTGGTGTACCCGGCTGCGATGATCGCCCTGGCCATCATGGGTTCGCGAAGCAGGTCGAAACACTGAGCTCGAGGAGAAGTGCAATGCTGACGTTGGGACGATCGCTCATCGCGGGGCTTGCCCTCATGGCGTTCGCGGCGCCTCAGGCTCGCGCCGATGGAAGCTGGGCCGGAAATGGCGGACCCTATTGCGGAGGCAGCGGGTTCAGTACCTGCTACTCTGTTGACTTGTCGTGGAGCGGCAGCGGGACCACGCTGAACGTGGTCCTCATGCTGAAGAACGAGGACACCACCAATCCGGCCATCAAGTGGTTCTCGGTCGGACTGGACAACCTTCCGGCGGACGTAACGGCTGACTTCCTGAGTGGTCCGCCCGGGTGGCAGGACCCGCCGCCGAATGATTTCAGCGGCAGCCCGTACGTGGGGAACACCGTGCATGCCGCAAACCCCGGCGGCAGCGCTCCGGGTACTTCCTTCCTCACCTGGAACTTCACCTTTTCCGGGAACACCCGCACGGCCGTTCAATGGGACGCCGTCATGAATGCCGCTGGCGTAGGGTATCATGCCGGGGGCTCGACCTGCGGCTCGACTAAGGTCGTCGTCCGCGACGACCTGGCGCCGGGGTCCGCATTCGGCGCCAACACCGGGCCGGGGACCCTGTGCGATGCCGTCTCGGTGCCCGAGCCCGCCACCATGGGACTGCTGGCCTTGGGCCTGGTTGGAGTCGGAGGTGCCGGCCTGATCCGGCGGCGCCGCAAGCCCTGATCGCCGCAGTCGCTCCCCGATTTCACCGCGCGCCCCGGTCCTCCGGGGCGCGCTGCTTTCGGGGAGCAGGCCCTGCACGGAATCTCGCGATTCTCCATCTGTCAGCTAATCCGACGGCGGCCAGGAGCTGGCCGACTGTTTTCTCCGGCTCACGAAACACCCCTAACTCCGCATCATTTCAGAACAGCAGCCGTCCTTTTTCCCCTCGGCAAGACCTCCCGCCGTTGGACCGCCTCTTGCCTTTGCTCCCTGCGCACGGCCGCTGGAGTGTTTTCCTGGATCGTTCGCCGGAGAGACCGTCCTGTGACCTACACGTACAAGCTGTCCCGTCGCCTGGCATCGGGTCATGAGACCATCCGGATCCTTCGTCCCCTGGTCCTTCTCGTCCTGCTCCTCCTCGCCACCGCCTGCGGAGCGGTGCCGCGATGAGATACGAGTACCTGATCCTCCCCCCCGCACCCAGTCCCTGGCCGGTCCGCCTCCTCGCCGCTCTGCGCGTTCTCTTCCGCCACCCGGGGTACGAGCTGATGATCGGGCTGGGAATGCTGTATGCCGTGACGCTGCTGGCTGGACGGTAGCCCTCCCGTTGCTTTCCCCCAACACCCTGCACAGCTTTGCGCAACAGGTGTGGAGAGCCTGACCTGCCCTGACCCTGGAATGGGGTCGGATTGTGGCATTCCTCCTGCACCGGAAGCGGTCCATTACCCAGGGCAAACATCCCCTCCGATCCTATCGACCGGGAGCGCTATGCGGCCGTCCGTGGTGGTGAAGCGACGTAACGTCATGCTTAGCCTGGGCCTGGCGACCCAGTTCCTGCTGGGCGCGGTGCTTCAGGCCCAAAGCCTGACCTCGGGCAGCCTCAGGGGATCGGTGCAAACTTCGGATGGCGAACCGGTCGCGGGAGCCTCGGTCAGCCTCGAATCGAGAGCCGGCGCGGTGCTGTTGTCCCTGGAGACCGACCGGCTGGGCGGCTTCCAGGCTCAGCTTCTGACTCCCGGCGAGTATCGCATCCTGGTCGAGGAGATCGGCTATCAACCGCTCCGGGCCACCGGGGTGGTCGTTACGGCGGGAACGGTCACCACGGTTCTTCTCACCATCGAGCGGCGGCCTCCCCCGATTACCAGCGTCACCGAGGTGGCGAATCCCGGGGCTCGCGGAGGTGCGATCGCTGGAGCGTCGCTTTCCGGCAATGCGCTCACCTCCTTCAACCGTCCCCGCGACCTCGGGGGGCTGGGACGGGATGCCACCACCCTGATCCCCCAGGGAGATGGCCGGGAAGGGTTGGGACTGGGCGGTGGCGGGCTTCCGGTTTCCCACTCCCGACTCTTTGTAGACGGGGTGATGGAGACCCTGTTGCGGCATCCCGGCCTCCCGGCCGAGCCGCTCTCCGCTCCGGTGTTCCAGCGGAACGGGTTGAATCAGGTCCAGTTTCTGGGGCTCGCCAGCGACCTCGAATGGCGGGGGGTGCCCGGAACGCTGGTGTCGGGACAGAGCCGCACCGGCGCGGGGGGAACCTCCTTCGCCCCCTATGCCACCTTTTCTTCGGCCAAGCTGGGGCAGCGGCGCCTCGACAATCCGGGGGACAGCACCGCCTCGTCGCTCGCGGTCGGCGGGACGCTCAATTTCGCAATCGTCCGGGACACCGCGCATCTGTTCATCGAGGGCGGCTACCAATCGCTGGAGCAGCCCACCGCCGCTCCCTGGGCCAACGATTCCACCCGATTTCAGGGGCAGCCGGCACTGCTGAGCGTGCAGGTGCCGGAGATCGGCGCAACCAGCTTTCAGACCGCGCTGGTCCGGTTCGCCGCTCCTACGGTGCGAACCTGGAAGGGGGGACACGGCAGCGCGCGGCTGGACTGGCAGATCGGCCGGACCAGCTTCCTGCTGGCCCGGCTGGGATTCGCGAGCTGGAAGGAGGAGAATCCGCTGCTCGGCACCGACGGGTTCAGCGGAGCCGGCACCAGCATGAAAGGGCGGGACTTCTCCGGAGCGGCGGCCCTGACCACCGCGGGTGCGTCGGTCGCTAACGAGCTCCGGGCCGGTTTCAGCATGGCGCGCCGGGAATGGCTGGGCAGCCCGGTCACGGGCACGCTGCTCTCGGCGGATGGCATGGGGTTGGGAACCGCCCCCACCCTTCCGGCGACCTTCGACGTCAAGCGGGTGGACCTCTCGGACGCGCTGCAGTACGCCCTGGGGCACCATCGCCTCAAGGGCGGCGTCTCGCTCGGCATCCTGAATTACGACCAGACCTACCGGTACGGCGCCGGAGGGCTTTACCAGTTCGGGGACCTGGATTCGTTTGCGGCGGCGAATGGCACCTTCTTCCAGGTGGCCGGCGCGGCGGGCTCCGCCAAGCACACCATCGTCTCACCGGGAGTGTTCCTTCAGGACACCTGGGCTGCGTCACCGGAGATTCAGGTCCAGCTGGGTCTTCGCTACGAAACCCAGCTCTTTCCGAAGAACAAGATCGCGCTGGATACCGCCTGGCGGTCGGCTTCGGGCATCGCCAACAACTTCACCCCCGGTGAAAGCAAGGTGGTCTCGCCCCGGATGAGCTTCGTGTGGAGCCTTCGGGGGGGCTGGGTGGTGCGGGGAAGCGGAGGCCTGTATCAGGCCGACCTGGATCCGTCGCTGTTCGCGGAAGCCCTGCTGTTCGATGGAGGCTCGACGGTGCGCCGGGGGCAGGGAGTTCTTGCCGGCTGGCCCGCCGACCCCGGCGGCGCCCTGGCACCCACGGTGGGAAGGCGGCTCACCCTCTTTTCCGACCGGTACCGGACCCCGCGCACCGCGAAGTTCGACTTCGGCTTCGCGCGGAGCTTCTCGGGGGGCACCACCTTCTCGCTGGGCGGCAGCTACGGCCACACCGACTACCTGCAACGCCGCACCGATCTCAATCGCGCCGAGTCGGGAGGGCGGACCACCCAGGAAGGACGGCCGGTATACGGCACCCTGGTCAAACAGGGCGCGCTGATCACCGCCGCCCCGGCCTCGAACCGGCTGTTCGACACCTACGACCTGGTGAGCGGTCTCGCCCCCACCGGGTTCGTGGACCACTACGAAGTCAGCGCCAGCCTGGATCGCCGGGTGAGCCGGGGTCTCTCGCTGGGCGCCGGGTATACCTACGGCAGGACGACCGACAACCTGGTGGGCCTGCTCCAGGCCGACCCGGCCGATCAGCTCGATCCGTTTCCGGAGGGCATCCCCGGCGGGGGAGACTGGAGTTCGGGCCGGTCCGACCTCGACGTCACCCATCGTCTGGCCGCAACGGCGGAGTACCGCTCCACCGGCACCCGTCCCCTGGTGGTCGGCGCCCGCTGGCGCTGGCGCTCCGGCCTTCCCTTCACTCCGGGGTTCCGGCCGGGGGTGGATCTCAACGGCGACGGGGGAGGGAACAACGACCCGGTGAGGGTGGAGCAGGGCGGGCTGCCGAACTGTGCCGGGGCGGCGGGCGGAGACTTCGCGCCCCGGAACAGCTGCCGGGCCGGGAGTGTTCAGGCGCTGGATCTCCGGCTC
>DATFGC010000166.1:0-5832 GCA_035249765.1 Gemmatimonadales bacterium
GTGCCCTCCTCGATGGCCGCCGTGGGATCGGCGGCCGGGCCGGCGGCCGGCTCGTCGCCGCCCCCGCACCCGGCAGAGAGGGCCAGGAGCAGGATGGCGGGCGTTATCGCTCTAGTTGCCACGCGCCCCTCCTTCGCTCCCGGGAGCTTTGACGAACGTCTTCATCACGAAACGGGCCTCCAGCATGGCTTTCGACGTATCGCCCAGGGCGCGCGCGGTCCCCGCGTTGGCGGCCACCAGCTGCACGTCCAGCGGCACGATGATCCGCCGCAGGTTGGCGATATCGGTGAGGAATTCCCCCACCTGGTCATAGCGCCCGATCACCGCGACCCGGTACCGGTGGGTGTCGAACGGGGCCGGTCCCGGCTCCACCGGCTGGGGCTGGAGGGCCGCCACGGTCACCCCGCGAATCTTGGCGCGGGTGGTGATGGCGTCGATCAGCCCGGGCACTTCACCACTCGCCGGCACCAGCTGGCGCAGGTTGTCCAGGGTGCCCCGGTAGGCCTCGGTCTTCTGCTTGAGCTCCTCCACCGATCCCCGGGCCAGATCGCGCTTGACCGAGTCGGTCGAGGCGATCAGCAGGGCCAGCGAATCCTGCATCATGTTGGCCCGGTCCCGGCTGGCCCGGAGGCCGCTGAGCCCGAAGGTGCTGAGCCCGTCACCGGTGTAGATCATGTAGCCCAGCAGCACGGTCACCAGAATGGCCGCGATGGACTTGCTCTTGGGTGTGTCGAGGAGGGCCATGGCTATCTCCCCACGGCGGACGCGACCGCCACTTGCGCCCGGCCATGCCGGTCGTAGTTCGCCTTCACGATGAATTGGGTCACCGCCCGGCCCCGATCCACCACCGTCTGGGTGGACAGCATGGTCACGTCGGACAGCCAGGGCGAATCCTCGAGCTGCCGCATGAAGCGGGTGAATCCCTGGAGGTCCATGGTGCGCCCCGACATCTGGACCCCCACCGGCTGGGAGAGTCCCAGGGTGTCCGAGGTCGCGACCGGGGTGATGGTGGTGACTTCGGTCAGCCAGGTGAACTGGGGAATCGCCCGGGTGATCTCGTCGAGGATGTGGGGCCAGACGTACCGGTCGTCATCCACCGACCGGATGGTCGCGATCTGGATGATCACCGAGTCGCGAGCCGCTTCCGCCCGACGCTTTTCCACCAGGAAGGCGCGATAGCGCCGGTTTTCGGCGCGGGCGGCGTCCATCTGGGTTTCCAGTGAGCTGCGCCGGGACGCGGAGCTGATGCCGATCCAGGCCAGCGCCAGGACGGTGACGCCGACGATAATGATCGCCGCCATCGGCCAGGGGTCCTTCACCCGGGCCGGGATGCCCTTGAGCGCGCTGAAGCCCCCGGCGAACGGAGACCCCGTTCGAGCGCGCCTGGAACCCGGCTTGAGGTTGATCGTGATCATGGACGCCTTCGGTGCGTGAGGGCGGAGCTCAAGCCGCTGTACGGAGCGCGAGGCCCACCGGGAGCATCAGGAGCGGCGCGACCTCGTCAATGTTCATACCGTCAAAGACACCGTCTCCGACCTGGAGCCGCTTGATCGGATTGGCCAGCTCCACCGGCAGGCGGAGCCGGTCCGCCAGCGTCCTGGTCAGGCCGGGAATGCGCGCCCCCCCGCCCGAGGTGTAGAGCCGGGCAAGACCGGCGGACGACCGCGCCGCGGTCTGGAGGAACGCCGCCGCGCGCTCGATACCGACCGCGAGCTCCTCACCGCGGGAGGTCAGGAACGGGGTCAGCACGTCGGTGGTTTCGAAGCCCTGGAGCAGCCGGTCGGCTTCATCGGCCGAAAGCCCCCGCTCCCGCTGCAGATCCTCCCGGAACCGGCGGGTGCCGACCGGCAGGTCGCGGGTCAGGACCGGAATGCCGTCATCGAGAATGTTGACGTTGGTCATTTCGTGGCCGATGTTCACCAGCCCCACCACGCCACGCATCCCCTCGGGGTAGCTCAGCTCGAAGGCGTTGTGCAGCGCGAAGGAATCGACGTCGATCACCGAGGGCTCCAGCCCGACCTCGGCCAGCAGGGCGATCTTGTTGTCGATCAGCTCCCGCTTGGCCGCGACCAGCAGCACGGTCATCTGGAGGCCTTCGCCGTCGGGATCCAGGATCTGGAAGTCGAGCTCCACGTTGTCCATGTCGAACGGCACGTGCTGCTCGGCCTCCCAGCGGATCACCTCGCGGGCCTCCGATTCCTTCATCCGGTCCATCGGGATCTTCTTGATGATCACGTCCCGGCCGCCCACCGCGGTGGTGACCTGCTTGGGCTTGAGGCCGGAGGCGGCGAACAGCCCGCGCACCGCGTCGGCCACGATCCCCGGGTCCATGACTTCCCCCTCGACGATGGCGTC
Source organism: Gemmatimonadales bacterium (assembly GCA_035249765.1). Lineage (GTDB taxonomy): Bacteria > Gemmatimonadota > Gemmatimonadetes > Gemmatimonadales > GWC2-71-9 > JABFSM01. The sequence continues at coordinate 2,356 of DATFGC010000166.1, forward strand.
ATCCACCAGGGGGGCAAAGGCGATTTTGGTCAGAACCGGCTCGCCGGATCCGTGCGAAATAACAGCGAGCTTGATCAGCCCGCTGCCGATGTCGAGACCGACCGAAGTTCGCGTCCGGCTGAACAGTCCCATAAGCCCGATTTTCCAAGAGGAATGTCGATTACGCTACCAGTCGCGCAAACTTTTGTCAAGCTATTAACCTGCTTGAACTGCACCAAGCAAGTCTTTCCAGTCACATGACTTAGGGCGCCAAAACCGGGTCGCTCACGATCCAGGGAGTGGCCCGCGCCTGTCCAGCATTGCACGCAGATGCTATGGAGGCGGGCAACGGCTATGCCACGGGACCCCGAAGGAGTGCAATCCGTTGAGCCAGAATGCTTTGAATAGGGCTTGGGGATTGGGGGTTGGGGATTGGGGGAGGCCCCACGCGGCAGTTTCGCAATGATCCTCTCGCTCTGCATCACAGCGAAGCGCCCATGGCGCGGACACTTAGGGTATCGGCCGCCACCCCAGGCCGATAAAACGGGGCCGAAACAGCGAATCCGACCCTGCCGAATCCACCCGGATCAGCCGCTCGATCCGTGACCTGCCGAGCACCGCGCCGCCGGGGCCGGTAACCACCCCGGTGGCGCGAAGGGCCAGGATGGGCCCGCCGAGGGCATGGAGTACTGCCTGGCCCCAGGCCCCGGTGGAAAACGCCGCCGTGGAGAGCGCCAGTGAATCTCCCGGGAGAACCGGAGTGGTCGTCCGGTTCCATCCCCGGAACGCCTCCGCCAGCGCACCCTCCGCGGCTGCCCGCGCGGTCGCGTCAGCCAGGGCGCTCCGGCCCAGTGCCGCCTCCCGCACGGCGAGGGCGACGCCGGTGCCGGTAATGGCCCCCAGCGCCACCAGCGCCGCCACTGCAACCAGCAGCGCGAATCCCCTCCGGTTCACGGGCGGCCTCGCAGAGAAACAGCCAGCATCGCGCTGTCCGCTTGGCCGGCCCTCGGACCCGCAATCCCGACCCCGCCATCCCGGAAGGTGATTCCCCGAACCAGCAGGGTCACCTGTGCCACCGCGGAGCCCGAGGCCGGCACGGCGGACCAGTCGGTGTAGGACAGAGCGAGCCCCGCTCCGGTGAGCGGCCCGGCAAGCGGCTGAATCGACTCGCCGGTTTGCAGCTGCCGGAGACCGATCCAGCTGGCGCCTCCCGAGGCGTAGATGCGGAACTCCACCGGTTCGAATATCCGAAGCGGACTTCCTGCGCCGATCTGCGCTGCTGCGGCAGGTGAAACCGACGTGGGAAGCACGAACCCGGCCGACCCGTCGGGACAGGCTCCCGGGGCGGGCGCCCCCAGGAGCGGTGCGACGATCCACCGGTCCGCCCCGCCGACCGTGGCGATGAGCAGACTGTCGCGGCCTGCCACCAGACCTCGCACCGCGTGCCACCAGGGGGCCCCGGCCCGGACGGACACCAGGCCGGTCGCCGCGGCACAGAGAACCCCGCTGGCGCGGGAAGATCGGGCGACGAAACCCCCCGGTGCGGTTTGCGAGAGGTCCGGACCAGCTCCCGAATCGGCTCCCAGGGGCTCGAGCATCGCGGCCGCGGCGCCCAGCGAAACCCGGAGGGCCTGCTCCAGGGCCATTCGTTCCGACCGGTCGCGAAGCCGGGACGCCGACGCGGCCACCAGTCCGCCGGTCAGGACGGCGAGCACCCCGGAGATCGTCGCCGCCACCAGCAGCTCGACCAGGGTGAACCCGCGACGGGTCAGGGACACGGAAAGCGGGTGACGAGAGTTTCGGCCTTGAGCCGCCGGGGGAGGCGGAACCGGGCGACGATTCGAAGCTCCACGATGTTTCCCGAGAGCGACGTTTGCCACGATTCATCGAGCCCCGACGGGTGCGCTGCCGATCCTGCCGCCGGCAGGACACACCCGGGGGCTCCGGCCTGAAGCTCGGTGCGGAGCCGGCTGATCCGGGAGGCCAGCACCAGTGCCACTCGGCTGTGAATCCGGCCCTGACCCGCGAGCGCGCTGATCGGACCGAGGCTGCCGGCCAACCCGAGCAGACCCGCGCTGAGCACCAGAAGGGCGAGGAGGACTTCCAGCAGGGTAAATCCGGAATCGCGGCGCATGGGGCAACAATGCACCCCAGCGCCGGCGCGGCATCATCCGATTTGTGCGGGCAGGAGCGGAAAGTCCCGGACGCTCAGGCCAGGCCGTAACGGCGAAGCTTGTAGAACAGGGTTCGCAGGCTGACCTGGAGCAGCCGCGCGGCTTCCCGGCGGGTTCCCTTGGTCGCAGTGAGGGCGCGGAGGATCGCATCCCGCTCCACTGCCTCCACCTGCGGCTTGAGTGCGTAGGCCCCACCCACGCCGGATCCGGCGGAGAGGTCTGCGGTCAGCACCGGAAAATCGCCGCGGTCCAGCTTGCCGGAGGGAGAGAGCGTTGCCGCGCGCTCGACGATCTGGCGGAGCTCGCGCACGTTGCCGGGCCAGGAATAGGCGGTAAGACCGGCCAGGGCCTGGGGACTGATGCTCACCGGGCGTCCGGTGCGTGAAGCAACCTGCTGGGCAAAGTGGGTCACCAGCGCCGGAATGTCCTCGGCGCGCTCCCGGAGCGGCGGAAGCGTGATCAGCACCCCGCGCAGCCGCTGAAGCAAGTCGGCCTGGAATCGCCCTTCTCCGACGGCGTTGTCCACCGGAGTACGGGAGGTCGCCATGACCCGAACGTCGTGCTCCGGGCTCCGGGAATGGGGACCGGTCCCGTTTCGTCCGCCCAGACGGGTGAGCAGCTGTGCCTGACTGTCCAGCGAGAGCGAGACGACTTCTTCGAGCAGGAGAGTTCCCCGGTTGGCGGAGCGCCAGAGTGCCTGGGGATCGCCGCTCAAGGTCGGGGGGGCGTCGGGATCGGCCGGGTCGCCGCCGCCCGCCGGGCTGAAGAGATCGGGCGCCGCATCGCAGTCTACCGCGACGAACGCTCCATCTCCCCTTCGGCTGAACCGATGCATCGCTTGCGCCAGGAGCGCTTTCCCCGTTCCCCGTTCCCCGGTGATGAGCACCGCCCCATCGGCCGCGGCCGCCCTTGCCGCCAGCTCCAGCAGGCCCCGGGTCTTGGGGTCCTCCGCCACCACCAGGGGCTCCAGGCCCCTGGCGCCGAGGGTGGCGCGAAGCCGGGCAACTTCCTGCCTCAGGCGATCGCGTTCCTCGGCTTGTTTCAAGGCGAGCAGCAGCTCGTCCGGATCGACCGGGTTGCGGATGAAACCGTCGGCGCCTTCGCGCAGGGCGATCCCGGCCAGCGCGGTGGCCCCGGGTCCGCCCGCGACCATGATGACGCCGGCGCCCCCGCTGGCGCGATAGCGCCGCAGGAACCCGAGGATCCCCGCTTCGAAGGCGTCCAGATCGAGGAGGAGCGCCTCCACGGCGCTCGCCTGGGCTTCGACCAGGGCCGCCTCGGCCTCGCGCCGGATCCGGACCTCGTACCCGGCCTCTTCCAGCGC
>DATFGC010000167.1:0-2344 GCA_035249765.1 Gemmatimonadales bacterium
GAGGTCGGCGTAGTCGGGGATGTCGATCCTGGGGGGCGGCTCGGAAACCACGAACTTGTTGACCCCCACCACGGCGACCTCCCCCGCCTCGACCGCCTTCTGCAGCTGATAGGCGCTCTCGCCGATCCGCTTCTGGAAAAAGCCCAGTTCGATCGCCCGGGCGGCACCGCCCTGGGCATCCACCTCCTCGATCAGCGCCCGCGCCTCGGCTTCGATCCGGTCGGTGAGCGCCTCGACGTAATAGCTCCCGCCCAGGGGATCCACCGTCCGGTCGAGCCCGCTCTCCCAGGCGAGGATCTGCTGAGTGCGGAGCGCCAGGGTCGCCGCCTCCGCCGAGGGAAGGGCCAGGGCCTCGTCATATCCGTTGGTGTGGAGCGACTGGGTGCCCCCGAGCGTGGCCGCGAGCGCCTGCACCGTCACCCGCACGACGTTGTTGAGCGGCTGCTGGGCCTGGAGGGTCACCCCGCCGGTCTGGGTGTGGAAGCGGAGCTTGCAGGTCGCGTCATCGGCCTGGAAACGCTCCCGGGCCAGCCGGGCCCAGAGCCGCCGGGCCGCGCGGAACTTGGCGGCCTCTTCGAAGAGATCGTTGTGCGCCGCGAAGAAGAAGGACAGCCGGGGACCGAAGTCCTCGATCCGGAGGCCGCGGTCCAGCGCCCGGCGTACGTACTCGCAGGCATTGGCGAGGGTAAACGCCACCTCCTGGACCGCGGTGGCGCCGGCCTCGCGCATATGGTAGCCGCTGATCGAGATCGGATTGAAGTTCATCCCTTCCGCGGCCACGAACCCGAAGAGGTCCGCGATCAGCCGGAGGGACGGCTCGGCGGGAAAAATGTAGGTGCCCCGCGCGATGTACTCCTTCAGGATGTCGTTCTGGACGGTGCCGGACAGCTTGCGCCGCGCGATCCCCCGCTCTTCCCCCACCACCACGTACATCGCGAGCAGGATGGCCGCGGTGGCATTGATCGTCATCGAGGTCGAGACCCGGTCCAGCGGGATGTCCTCGAACAGTCGGCCCAGGTCGTCCACCGTGTCGATGGCGACCCCCACCCGGCCCACTTCGCCCGCGGCCATGGGATGGTCGGAGTCGTACCCCATCTGGGTCGGCAGATCGAAGGCGGTGGAGAGGCCGGTCTGGCCGGCGGCCAGCAGGGCCCGGAAGCGCCGGTTGGTCTCGTCGGCGGTCCCGAACCCGGCGTACTGCCGCATGGTCCAGAGCCGGCCGGTGTACATGGAAGCCTGGATGCCGCGCAGGTACGGCCATGCCCCCGGCTGCCCGGGATCGCCCTGCCGGTCGGAGGGCTGATAGAGCGGCGCGACGGGAAGCAGCCCGGGATTTTTCCGGGGAAGATCGGTCACGCCTTCTCCTCGGACAGCATCTGCCGCACGAAGTCCACGTCGGCCGCCGACCCGATGACCAGGGGAGTCCGCTGGTGCAGCTGGGTGGGCTCGAGATCCAGGATCCGGCGCAGGCCGTCGGTCGCGGCGCCTCCCGCCTGCTCGGCGACGAACGCCAGCGGGCTGGCCTCGTAGCACAGCCGGAGCTTTCCGCTCGGCCTCGAGGTCTCACCGGGATAGAGGAAAATTCCGCCGCTGACCAGGTTCCGGTGAAAGTCCGCCACCAGGGCGCCGATGTAACGGCTGTTCTTGCCGGCAATCCGTTCGGGAAAGTCCCCATGAAACCCCCGCACCGCGCGCTGCATCCCCGGGGACCAGCGGGAGAAGTAGCTCTCGTTGACGCTGTAGTACTTGCCGCAGGCCGGGGTCTGAATCCCCGGGTGGGACAGCACGAATTCGCCGATGGTGGGGTCGAGGGTAAACCCGTGCACCCCCTGCCCGGTGGTGTACACCATCATCACGCTGGAGCCGTACATGATGTACCCGGCGGCGATCTGGTTGCGCCCCGGCTGGAGCACGTCGCGCAGGGTCCCATGCCCCTCCAGCGAGGTGCGGCGGTAGATGCTGAAGATGGTGCCCACCGGATTGTTGTTGTCGATGTTGGACGAGCCGTCCAGCGGATCGAACAGCACCGCATACTTGCCGTGGGGAATGTGCTCGGCGATCGGAATCAGCTCGTCCTCTTCCTCCGACGCCATGACGCAGACGCGCCCGGTGTGATCCATGGAGTTCTTGAGCGCCTCGTTGGCGAAGACGTCGAGCTTCTGCTGCTCCTCCCCCTGGATGTTGATGGCGTGGGCCGAGCCCAGGATGTTGATGATCCCGGCGCGACGCACCGCCGAGGCGATGATCTTGGCGCCCAGCGCGATGTCGTAGAGGAGAATGGAGAGCTCCCCGGTGGCCTCCGGTATCTGCCGCTCGCGGTCCATGATGAACCGCTCGATGGTGA
>DATFGC010000168.1:0-3086 GCA_035249765.1 Gemmatimonadales bacterium
AGAATCGCGGCGATGATGCCGGCCAGGGTGCCTGCCGCCACCGGGACGATCCCCTTCCCCATCACCTGAGTGAGCACCTGGCGCGAGGTCGCACCCAGCGCCAGCCGTACCCCGAACTCCGTTTGCCTCCTTGCCACCGAATAACTGACAACCGAGTACACCCCCACCACCCCAAGCAGCAGGGCCATCCCGCCGAACAGCGAGAGGAAAAAGCGCAGCCGGAGCGGCTCGGCCATCGCGGCTTCGACCACTTCATCCATGGTGGTGACCCGGGCGATGGCGGCGCGGGAATCGATCTCCCGCACGATTCCGCGCACCTCGGTCACCACCTGGTCGAGCGGCCGGGTGGTCTTGAGCATCAGCACCTGTCCCTGGCCCGGCCCAAAGGTCTGCTCCAGCGGCACGTAGAGGACCAGGGGATTCTCGCCCGCGATGCTCTGCATCTTGGCTTCCTCTGCCACGCCGACGATGGTGATGGCGCTGGTGTCGCCACCGACCCCGGTACGAATCAGCTCGCCGATGGGATCCCGCCCCGGCCACGCCTTGTCGGCAAACGCCTGGCTCACCACCGCCACCGGCACCGACCCGGCGCGGTCGCCCGGTTCGAAGCCCCGCCCTTTCACGATCCGGAGTCCCAGGGTGCCGAGCAGGCCGGGGGTGACCGGGCGCCAGTAGGCATTGGGCGCGCCGGCATCCTGCAGGTCGGGATTGGAAACGATGTTCACGGTGCCCTGGTTTCCTCGGTCCCGGAGCGGGACCCGGGCGATCATTCCGGCGGAGGTGACCCCGCTGATTCCGGCGGCGCGAGTCAAAAGCTCCCGGTAGATCCGCCAGCGATCGGCGGCGGTGAGATCGTTGCCGTAGGCCGACACTTCGATCGCCGCGACGTTCCGGGGATCGAGCCCCAGGTCGATGGCCAGGAGCTGGCCCACCGAGCGGATCAGCAGCATCGCGCCCACTACCAGGATCACCGCCACCCCCGCCTCGCCGGCCACCAGCACCGAATGGACTCGGCCGGTGGCGCGCCCTAACCCGCGGGTCCCCCGCTCGTTGCCGAGCCCCTGGAGGCGGCCCCGCAGGAGATCGCGGACCGGCGCCACCGCCACGCCCAGGCCGACCAGCACCGAGAGGGTGAGCGCGGCCACGAACGCGGTCCCGTCGAGCGCCACCGCGGCGCCCAGCCCGTTCTGGAGCGGAAGACTGCGGACCAGGACGCCAAATCCAACCCTGGCGACCAGGAGCCCTAACCCGCCGGCCAGGAGTGAGAAGGCCAGTGACTCGGTGACGATCTGCCGGGCCAGCCGGCCCCGGCCGGCGCCCAGCGCCGCGCGGAGCGACATCTCGTGGGTGCGGTCGGTGGTCCGGGCCAGCACCAGCGCGGCCACGTTGGCGCAGGCCATCAGGAGCAGCAGGCCGCCGGCGCCGAGCAGGAGGAGCAGTGCCGGGCGCGTGTTGCCCACCAGGTCGTCGCGAAGCGGCGTGGCAAAGGCGTTCCTGGTTTTGTCCCAGGCGGCGGGATAGGTGAACTCCTCGCCCAGGGCGGCAGCCAGCCGGTTCACCTCGGACTGCACCGCCGCGTCGTCCAGGCCGGGCCTGGTGCGCGCCACCAGCACCAGCCAGCCTCGGCCGCGATAAGGTCCCCAGGCGGGATCGAGATTGAGCGGCCTCCAGAGCCGGTACTCGGGGCTCGGGAAGAAGAAGCCGCGGGGCATCACCCCGATGACCGTGGTCGGAGTGCCGTCGAGCACGATGCGCTTGCCGACGACGGCGGGGTCGCCCCCCAGCTCCTGCCGCCAGAGTCCGTAGCTCAGCACCACCACCGGCTCGGCGCCGGGGCGATCCTCACCTTTGGCGAAGGTGCGCCCCATCATCGGGGCGGCGCCGATCACCTCGAACAGCTCGGCCGAGGAGAGGCCGGCCAGGATGACACTGCTTTCCGCGTCGGTGCGGAGGGTGGTTCCGGTCGAGGTATACGCCGCCAGGCGGGTAAAGCCCTGAATCCGCTCCTGGAGGTAGTCGAACTCCGCTCCGCGCCAGTTCCAGGAGGACCAGAGGACTCTGAGGGTGGCCTCGTCGGTGACCGGGAGCGGGCGGATCAGCACCGAGCGCACCACCCCCGTGAGTCCGACCGTGGCGCCGAGTCCCAGCGCCAGGGTGAGGATGCCGAGGGCGGAGAAGGCCGGCTTGCGGCGGAACTGGCGGAAGGCGTGGCGGAGGTCGGCCAGGAAGTCGCGTAGCATCGTGATCCCCCATGAGTCGCGGGTGCGTTCCCGTTCTGCGGCTGTCACCCCGAACCGAAGCCGCGCCTGCCGTGCGGCTTCGTGAGGGGGCAGGCCTTCGGTGATGAGCTTCTTGGTCTCCATTTCCAAATGGAATGCAAACTCATCCTGGAGCTCACGTTCCATGGCGCCGGGCCGGAGCAGGGCACGGAGGCGAAAGAGCAGGTTCCGGAGGAAGCGCATGGGCCCCTACGAGGTGGCGGAGATGAGCCGGCCGACCCCGGCGGACAGCCTGAGCCACTGGTCGGTCTCGACGGCGACCTGCTTCTCCCCGGCCCTGGTCAGGGCATAGTAGCGGGCCCGGCGGCCGCTGTCGGTGTCCTGCCAGTAGGACCGGATCCAGCCTTCCCGGGTGAGCCGGTGGAGCGAGGCGTAGAGGGAGCCCTGCTGGGCCCTAAGCGCTTCCCGGGAAAGGGTTTGGATCCGCTCGGAGATTCCCCAGCCGTGCATCGGCTCGAGCGTCAGGACCCGGAGGATCAGCAGGTCCAGCGTACCTCTGATTACGGCGGTGTCGATCGACATCGGGGCCTCCTACCTGTCGGAAACCGAGAGATAGGAGGTTTGACGCGGGGAGCTGGGAAAAAGTTGCAATCGGGGCATCGAGGGGTCACGCTGATCCTGAGCGAAGCGAAGGAGAAGCGGCTAGACCATCCTGGGGATCGGCCCCTTCGCTTCTCCTTCGCTTCGCTCATGACAAGGCTCAGGGTGACAGCACTCCGTTCTTCTGCCCACCCTCCCGGCCCAATGGCGCCTATAGCGAGTCCCACTCGTCGCCGGTGACTTCCGAGCGCAACCGCGCCGGCGCCC
>DATFGC010000169.1:0-5378 GCA_035249765.1 Gemmatimonadales bacterium
CATGGACACCAGCTGCCCCTTGAGCCAGTGGTGCAGCGCATCGCCGCTCTGACTCAGCGCCGCCTTGACGACATCCCGGCGGCCCGGGGGGAGGAGCTTCAGCGCGCCGGACCGATACCAGGCGGGCTGCGCCGCGATGTAGACACCGGCCACCAGGACCACGACCGTATCGGCGATCCCCGCTCCCACCGATCGCGCGTAGCCCCGTACTCCCGAAAGAAGCCCGCCGCCACTGGGCCCGGCGAACATGCTGGACACCCGTTCCCAGAACACCGAGTTACCGGTCCTGGCCTGGAACGATCGCCAGGCCTCCGGCAGGGTCACCGAGAGGTTCCGGACTTCGGCGCTGATCATTGGCCCGAACAGCCAGACCCCACCCGCCACGGCCCCGACAATCACGATGACGGCGGTCAGGACGGCGGCCCAATCCGGCAGTCGCATATGGCGGCTGAGCGGGTTGGACAGGGTGCGGAGTATCACCGCGACGACGATTGCACCGAACCCCAGAAGCAGCAGCTCACGGAACTGCCAGGACAGCGCGGTCAGCGCGGCAAGCGACAGGAAGATGAGGACCCGGCGGATGAACGGTCCGTCGGATCCAGGTGCGGCGTCAGGTGACTCCACGGAGACTCCTTTCACAGGCTGCCCCGAAGCACTGCTCTCCACTCCGGCTGCAACGCGGCGCACGCCGCGAGGAGCCTGGCCTCCTCCACTCGGTCCGCCCTGAGGCGTTTGACGTCCGCCGCCCGCCGTACCGTCCATTGGGGATAGGGCCGGTCGGCCAGCCGCACCTCCATCCCCGACTCGAGCCAGCCTTCCGCGAGGACCCTGAGGTACCAGCCGGAGCGGTGGTTCTGGACCACGGTCTTGACCAGCTCGGGGATCCCGTGCCGCCGAGCCAGGGTATTGCAGGGAGTGCGGGGGGAGGAGACTTCGACCCGGACGTCGCCGATCCGGAAGATGTCCCCGATGCAGACAGTGTCCTCGATCAACCCCGACACCGTGAGATTCTCGCCGAAGGCCCCCGGACCTACGTCGAACCGGCCCCATTCGGCCCGCCAGCGGGGATAGTGTTCGGCCGAGTACATCAGCAGGGCCCGCTCCCGGCCGCCGTGGTGCTTCCGGTTGTGCTGGTGGTCCCCCGAAAGCCCTTCCCGCCCGGCCCAGACCTGCCCCGCCACCGGATCCTTCTTGATGGCGCTGGTCCAGGGCCGGTCTCCCTCGTAGGTCCGGGGCGGGCCAACTTGAATGGAGTCCAGATGCATGCCGCAAAGCTAAATGGGTGCTGGTGGCGGGTCAGGGGAGGCTGGTAAGTTTCTCCCGGCATCCAGCGCACTCCTTACCCGAGGTGCTCCATGCAGCGACTGCTGGGATCATGTCTGGCCGCGGGACTCGTTCTCGGGTGTGCCGAGTCCAGCTTGGCGCCCGACCCCTTCCGTGCGGGTTCCGCCGGCCCCGAGCTGGCACCCGCCCAGGCCTTGACGATCAATACCACCTATCCACTCAGTTTCTCTTACTTCATTCCCTGCGCCAACGGGGGCGCCGGCGAAGACGTCCTGTTCGAGGGCGCCCTCCACGAGGTGCTCCATGTGACCCAGACCGCCAAGGGACGCACGATCATCGTCTCCCATTTCGAGCCCCGGGACATCTGGGGCACCGGGCTGGTCACCGGAACCCGGTACAAAGGGGCGGGCGCGACCCAGAACGTGCAGACCCTGGGCCGGGGAGAAACGGCGATGCGGGTCAACTCCTTCCTCCTGGTAGGCCAGGGACCGGGCAACAACCTGTCGATCCACGAGAACTTTCACCTCACCGTGAACCCGAACGGTACCGTCAGCTCCTCGCACGACACCTTCCGGGCCGGGTGCGGATGAGCCCCTAAGCCACTTTTGTGACTGGATGGAGGGCGAGGAGGACGACTAGGATAATCGGCCCGCCTCGGCTATACTTTCAGGTTCTTATTCATCCTCCCCGCGCCTTACACCAGGGCCGGGGCGCTCAGACCAAAGGAAGGTGTCATGGCCCGTCCGTACGAGGTGGTCTATATCTTCGATCCTGCCCTGGACGAAGAGACCATCAATCAGAAGCTCGCCCATTTCCAGAAGATGGTGGAAGTGCCCGGCGCCGAGCCGGCAGTGCTGAATCACTGGGGCAAGCGCACCCTCTCCTACGAAATCAAGAAGCGCGACACCGGGCACTACGTGGTGGCCACCTTCATGGCCGAGGCCGCGGCGCTGCCCGAGTTCGAGCGCGCCATCAAGCTGGACGACGGGGTGCTCCGCCACCTCATCGTCCTGAACGACGAGCCGCCCACCCCGGCCCAGGCCGCCCCGGCGCGGTCCGACTACGAGGAGGAAGAGTGAGCCGCCAGAAGAAGGGCGACCCGATCGCCGAGCTCAGGATCCGGATCATCGACTACAAGGACGAGAAGCTGCTGGCCCGCTTCATCAGCGAGCGCGGCAAGATTCTCCCCCGCCGGCTCTCCGGCGTCTCCGCCCGGCACCAGCGCCAGCTCCAGGTGGCCATCAAGCGGGCCCGATATCTCGCCCTGCTGCCCTACATCAAGGGTTACAAGGGCTGAGCGGGCGGCGCGCTAGCCTTGGCGCCGCGGCGGTGCTGGCGGGATTCCTCCTGCTGGCCCCGCCGATCTACCTGCTGGGACCGCTCGCCCTCCTCCTCCTGCTGGCCAAACCGAAGACCACCCGCGAGCTGTTCTGGCTCGCGGTGGCGGCAGCGGGAGTCTCGGCCACCCTGGCCGTCTCGGTCACCCCGGGGTATCTGCTGATCCGGATCAGCGGCATCGCGCTGACCCTGGTCTTCGTGGCGCTCTCTTTTCGGAGCCAGAGGCCGGTATTTCCCCGTGCCCTGGTCTCCGTGCTGCTCGCGACCCTGGTGGTCGGAGTCTGGGCCGCTCTGCGGGGACTCAGCTATCCCGAGGTCGAAGCCGCGTTCACCGACATGCTCCGGACCAGCTACCGGTCGCTGGTCGAGGTGGGGGGAACCGACCCCAAGGCCCGCCAGGACCTCGAGGAATTCGTCCGCCCCTTCCTCGAGGCAGCCCCCGGCATCGCCCAGCTGATGCCGGGACTGCTGGCCCTGGAAGCCCTGGCCGGAGTGCTGCTGGCCTGGCTGTGGCACCACCGGCTTTCGGCGACTCCGCTGGGCACCGCACCGGGCCGGTTTCGTGATTTTCGCTTCAATGATCACCTGGTTTGGGGTGCTATCTTTACCCTCGGTCTGGTGCTGATTCCGCTGCCGCCGCCCGGGCCCGCGATCGCCGGCAATCTGCTGATCGTCTGGGCCGGGCTCTATGCCGCTAGGGGACTCGCGGTGATCACCGCCCTCGGTGCGCCGGCACCGGTGATGCTGAAATTGCTCGCGGTCGGACTCGCCATCCTGCTGATTCCGGTCGCGCTGGGAGCCTGCCTCGCGCTCGGCCTCGCCGACACCTGGCTCAACATCCGGGAGCGCATCGTGCCCCCGGTACCTGGAGGAGCGTCGCAATGATTATGGAAGTAATCCTGCGGGAAGACGTGAAGAGCCTCGGGAAAGCGGGCGCCCTGGTCCGGGTCAAGCCGGGCTACGCCCGGAACTTCCTGCTCCCCCAGGGGCTGGCCTACGAGGCCACCGAGGGAAACAAGAAGAAGCTCGCCGCCGAGTCGAAGGCCCGGGAGACCAAGGCTCTTGCCGGACGGAGCGAGGCCCAGGCCGCGGCCGACCGGCTCTCCGGCGTCACCCTCACCATCGTGGCCAAGGCGGGCGAAGGCGACCGGCTCTTCGGGTCCATCACCGCGCAGGATATTGCCGACGAGCTGGCCAAAGCGGGCCATCCGGTGGACAAGCGGAAGATCGAGTTGGAACACCCCATCAAGCAGCTCGGGGAGCACTCGGTTCCGGTCCGGCTGCATTCGGAGGTTCACGCGACCGTTCGCGTGATGGTCGTGCAGGCGTAGCTCGTCGATGCCGATCGGCATCGCCTACATCGATGGGCCCCGTCTCGCGCGATCGGTCTACGCCGCGGCCGACTGGGTCGCCGCCGGCCGCGACGAGATCAACCGCCTGAACGTGTTTCCGGTCCCCGACGGGGATACCGGCACCAATTTCAGCCTTACCCTCCGCGCCGTCGCCGACGCCTGCCGGGCGCTCGGCGACGCGCCGCTTTCCGAGACCGCCCGGACCATGGCCCGGGGGGCGGTGCTGGGCGCCCGGGGCAACTCCGGGATGATGCTGGCCCACTTCCTCCTGGGCTTCGCCGAGAGCATCGGCGACCGCCGGACCGCCACCGCCCGGGACATCGCCGCCGCTATGCGCCAGGGGGCGGACACCCTCTACGGCTCGCTGGACGAGCCCAAGGAGGGGACCATCCTCACCGTGGCGCGGGAGGCCGCCGCCGCCGCCGAGCGGGCCGCCGCCGATTCCCCCGAGATCACCGAATTCATGCGCCGGATGCTGGCCGAGGGCGAGGTGGCCCTGGCCCATACCCCGGAACTCCTGGCGGTGCTCAAGGAGGCTGGGGTGGTGGACGCGGGGGGCAAGGGCTTCATGCGGATGATCGAGGGGGTGGTCCGGTTCATCGAGGGCGACCCCATCCTCCCCGCCCCGCCGGGGGAGGTCGAGAACTACGCCTTCCCCGCCGCCGAGATGACCGTGGCGGCGGAGCGGGATTACCAGTTTTGTACGGAATTGATCGTCCGGGGCGAGCAGCTCCCCGCCGGCAACGAGGTCCGGGCCGCCATGCACCAGTTCGGCGGGTCGGTGGTGGTGGCGGTGGTGGCCGATATCCTGAAGATCCATGTGCATACCGACACCCCGGAAGCCGTCTTTACCTATGCTGGCCGGTGGGGTAGTCTGACGACTACCAAGGCCGACGACATGCGGGCGCAACACAGGGCGCTCTCCCACCCCGAGCGTCGCCCCGTAGCCGTCGTCACCGACACCTCGGCCGACCTTCCCGATTCGGTGCTGGATCGCCACCACATAGCACTCGTGCCGCTCCAGATCCTGTTCGGGGACCTGGTGTTCCAGGACCGGGTGGGGATCAGGCCCGAGGAGTTTTACCGCCGGCTCCGGGTGGCCAGGGAGCTCCCGACCACCTCGCAGCCTACTCCCGGGGACTTTGTCCGGGTTTTCCGGTCGGCGCTGGAGGAGGCCGATGAAGTGGTGGCGGTGCTGCTGGGCGCGTCGCTCTCCGGGACCTTTCAGGCCGCCCAGGCGGCCATCAGGGCGGCGGGCCTCGCCCAGGTGACCCTGGTGGACAGCAAGGCCGCGACGCTTTGTCTGGGGTTACTCGCCCTCCGGGGAGCCGAGCTGGCCGAATCGGGGTGGCCGGCCACAGAAATAGCTGCCGAGCTCGAACGAGTCAGGAGACAGTCGGGGAT
>DATFGC010000170.1:0-5436 GCA_035249765.1 Gemmatimonadales bacterium
TGGGAAGCCCGGGCCCGGGCCGAGCGGGGTCCCTGGATCCACGGAGCCGACGAGCTCTATCTCCGGGCCGACCTGCCGCTGCCCGCCGAGGACGCCTACGGCGACTTCGAGCAGATGGAGAACGGGGTCGGCTCGGTGCGGTTCCTTCAGCGCCAGGTCCGGACCGGAGCGAGCCGGTTCCGGGTCTGGGCCGGGAAGCGCATCGGCATCGTGACCGGAACCTCCATGGGCCGGCTGATGCCGCAGGTCGTCGAGCCGCTCGAAACCGCCTCCCGAGCCCGGCTCGAGCTGATCGTGGTGGAGAACGGCCTGTTCGGGCCCCGGGTTACCACCGCGGGACTGCTGCCGGGCCGCTCGATCGCCCAGGCGCTCTCGGGCCGGAACGACCTCGATCTGGTGCTGCTTCCCGGCGAGTCGGTCAACGACGACCTGCTTTTCATCGACAGCATGGCGGCCGAGGCGCTCCAGGCCGAGGTACCCATGCCGCTCCGCTTCAGCAAGGACTTCACCGACGCGCTCGACGGAGCGGCGGCGTGAGCCGGCCCACCGTGGCGATCGTGGGCCGGCCCAACGTCGGGAAATCCACGCTCTTCAACCGGATTCTCGGGGGGCGAAGCGCGATCGTCTCGGAGCACGCCGGGACCACCCGGGACCGGCACTTCGGTGAAGCCGAGTGGGGCGGCCGTCACTTCTGGCTGGTGGACACCGGAGGGCTGGTCCCCGACTCCAGCGAAGTCATGGACAAGGCGATCCGCCGCCAGGTCGAGCTCGCCCTCGCCGAAGCGGACCTCATTCTCTTCGTCGTAGACGGCAGGGAAGGGGTGCACCCGGTGGACCAGGCGGTGGCCGAGAAGCTGCGCCGCTCCAGGCGCCCGGTGCTGCTCGCGGTCAACAAGCTCGACTTCAGCGATGACTCGGCGGTTCACGATTTTCACCGGCTGGGATTCGGAGAGCCCCAGGCGGTGTCGGCCACCGTCGGGACCCGGAGCGGGGATCTGCTCGACGCCATCGTCTCCCGGCTCCCTCCTCCCGGACCCGAGGAGGACGAGGAGACGGTGGACATCGCGATCGTGGGCCGGCCCAACGCCGGCAAGTCCTCGCTGGCCAACCGGCTCCTGGGAGAGGACCGCTACGTCGTCCACGAGGTGGCGGGCACCACCCGCGACGCGGTGGACGCCCTGCTCCACTACGGGGGCAAGACCATCCGGTTCATCGACACCGCGGGGTTGCGGCGCCGCGCGAAGGTAGCAGACGACATCGAGTTCTATTCCACCCTGCGCACCCAGCGTGCCATCGAGCGGGCCCAGGTCTGCATCCTGGTGGTGGACGCGGCGCTGGGGCTCCACAATCAGGACCTGCGAATCGCCACCGAAGCCTGGGAGCGGGGGTGTGGCCTGGTGATCGCGGTCAACAAGTGGGACCTGATCGAGGAGAAGGACGCCAACACGGCGAAGCGGGGCGAGGAAATCCTGGTCAAGAAGGCCCCCTTCCTCCAGTATGTCCCGTTCGTCTACATCTCGGCCCGAACCGGGCAGCGGGCCCGCAAGGTGCTCGACATCGCCCTGGACGTAGCAGAGGCCCGGGCCCGCCGGATTGCGACCTCCGAGGTGAACCAGGTGCTGGAGTCCCTGGTCCAGCGACAGCAGCCTCCCCAGCAGGCGGGTGAGGAGGTCAAGCTGCTCTACGCCTCCCAGATCGGCACCACCCCGCCGGCGTTCGCGATCGTCTCCAACCGCCCCGACGACGTGCCCGAGTCGTATCAGCGCTATCTGCTGCACGGCTTCCGGAGCGCCTGGGGCTTCACCGGGGCCCCGGTGCGGCTCAAGTTCTCGGCCCGGAGCGGGCGCCGGTGAGCGGCCAGCTGGCGCTCTGGGTGATCGCCTCCTACCTGGTGGGGGCGATCCCCACCAGCTACCTGGTAGTCCGGCTGCTCAAGGGCCAGGACCTGCGAACCCTGGGCAGCGGCAACCTCGGCGCGACCAATCTCTACCGGGTGCTGGGGTGGAAGTACGCGGTGCCGGTGGGGATCTTCGACCTGCTCAAGGGCGCCGTGCCGGTCCTGGTCTTCGCGCCGGAGGCCGGAGGCGGGGACCGGACCGCGATCCTGCTCGGCCTGGCCGCGGTGGTGGGGCACGTCTTCTCGGTCTTCGCGGGGTTCAAGGGCGGAAAGGGCGTCGCCACCGGCGCCGGGGTCGTGCTGGGGCTCGCGCCCTGGGCCTTCGTCGCGGCGCTGATCACCTGGATCATCCTGGTGAAGGCCAGCGGGTACGTGTCGCTCGGGAGTCTGGGCGCCGCCCTGATGCTTCCCCCGGCGGTGTACCTGCTCCATCCGGAGCGCCGCCCGATGATCTGGCTCTTCGCCGGGCTGACCGGGGCGATCGTGATCTTCCACCGGGCCAACATCCGCCGGCTCCTTGCGGGAACGGAGAACCGGTTCGGCCGGCGGGCCGCATGACCGGCATCGCGGTGCTGGGAGCGGGGAGCTGGGGCACCGCGCTCGCGAATCACCTGGTCCGGCGCCGGTGCGACGTGCTGCTCTGGTCGTTCGAGCCCGAAGTAGCGGAGGCCGTCAATCGGGAGCATCATAACCCGCTCTACGCGCCCGGGGTCTTCCTGGACCCGGGGCTCCGGGCCACGGCGGATTCCGCCGAGGCGGTCCGGGGACGGACGCTGGTGGTCTCGGTCAGCCCGAGTCAGACGGTCCGCGGAGTGCTGACCCCGCTCGCGCAGTCGGTCGAACCCGGCGCCGTGATCGTGGGCGCCAGCAAGGGCATCGAGATCGACACCCTGATGCGGATGTCGGAGGTCGTGGACGCGGCGCTGCCGGGTCACCGCTACGTGGTGCTCTCGGGACCCAGCTTTGCCGAGGAAGTGGAACAGGGCCAGCCCACCGCGGTGGTGGCCGCTTCGCGCGACCCGGCCGCGGCGGCGGAGGTGCAGCAGCTCTTCGCCACCCCGGCCTTCCGGGTGTATACCAGCGAGGACGTGGTGGGCACCGAGCTGGCGGGCTCGCTCAAGAACGTGATCGCGATCGCCGCCGGCATGCTGGACGGCCTCGGCCTGGGCAACAATCCCCGGGCGGCGCTGATCACCCGGGGGCTGGCCGAGATCACCCGGCTCGGCGTGGCGATGGGGGCCGATCCCCGCACCTTCGCCGGACTGGCCGGGGTGGGCGATCTGGTCCTCACCACCTGCGGCAATCTCTCCCGGAACCGGGCCCTCGGCGTGGCCCTGGGGCAGGGACATACCCTCGCCGAATTCCAGGCGGGACACCGCTCCGTGGTCGAGGGCGTGGATACCGCCCGGGCCGCGGTCCGGATGGCCGAGCGCGCCGGCGTCGAGATGCCGATCACCGCGAAAGTCGCCGAATGTCTCTTCGAGGCCAAGCCGGTGCGCCAGGCCATCGTCGAGCTCATGGAACGAACCCTCAAGCCGGAGCTGTGGACGTGACGCCGCCGAGGCCCACCCAGGAATTCTTTTCCATCGGGGAAGTGTGCGCGCTGACCGACCTCAAGCCGCACGTGCTTCGGTACTGGGAAAGCCAGTTCCGCTTCCTCAATCCCGCCAAGAACCGCTCCGGCAACCGGGTGTACAAGAGCCGGGAGGTCGAGCTCATCATGCTGGTGAAGCACCTGCTCTACGCCGAGAAGTACACCATCGAGGGCGCCCGGCAGCGGATCGAGCAGTTCCGCAAGAGCGGGGAGCTCAAGACCCACGCGTCCCGGGCCGCGTCCCGGACCACGCTCCGGGAAGTGCGGGAGCAGCTCGACCGGGTCATCGCCCTGCTGGACGGGGCGGAACCCGAGGAGCCGGCGTGAACATCCTGGTGAGCAACGATGACGGAATTCTCGCCCCCGGCATCTCGCTGCTGGCCGAGGCCTGCCGCCACGTGGGGCAGGTCACCGTGGTGGCCCCGGACCGGGAGCAGAGCGGCACCTCCCATTCACTGACCCTGCACCGGCCCCTCCGGCCCCAGCGCCGCCATGACGGCTCCTTCCAGGTGGACGGCACCCCGACCGACTGCGTGCTGCTGGCCTTCGGCGCCCTGATGCCGGAGAAGCCGGCCTTCTGCTTCAGCGGAGTCAACCACGGGCCCAACATGGGAGAGGACGTGCTGTATTCGGGAACCGTCTCCGCGGCGATGGAGGCGGTGACGCTGGGGATTCCCGGCGTGGCGATCTCGTTCGCGGGCCGCGACCCCGAATTCCTGGCGACCTACGAGGGAATCCTCGCCGGGCTGGTGCGGCGAATCGTCGAGGTGCCGGCCTTTCCGCCCAACCTGCTGCTCAACGTGAACCTTCCCGACATCGAGGCCGGCGCGGTGCGGGGCGTCAAGGTCACCAAGCTGGGAAGCCGGTTCTTCTCCGAGGGGCTGACCCGCATGAAGGACCCCTGGGGCAAGGAGGTGTACTGGATCGGCGGCGGCGAGATTACCTGGACCGGCGACGACACCTCCGACCACCAGGCGGTCAAGGACGGCTACATCTCCATCACGCCGCTCCACATGGACCTGACCAGCTACGGACTCTTCGAGACGGTGCGGGGATGGTCGCTCACGGGATAGGCGCGGGCGACAGCTACGGGGGATTCCGCGCCGCGCTGGTGGAAACGCTGCGCGACAAGGGCATCCGCGACCTCCGGGTGCTCCACGCCATCGCGACGGTTCCCCGGCACCGCTTCGTGCCCGACTCGGTGCGGCACCGGGCCTACGAGGATTCGGCGCTGCCGATCGGGGCGGGGCAGACCATCTCCCAGCCCTACGTGCAGGCCCGGTCACTCGAGCTGCTGCGGCTCACCGGTAACGACCGGGTGCTGGAGGTGGGTGCCGGGTCGGGCTACCAGACCGCGCTGCTGGCCGAGCTGGCCAGCACCGTGCTCGCGGTCGAGCGGATTCCCGAGCTGGCCAAAGCCGCGCGGGAGGCGCTGGAGAGCGTGGGGGTTCGGAATGCCACCGTGGTGGTCGGGGACGGAACCCTGGGCTGGCGGGCCTACGCGCCGTTCGACGCGATCGTGGTGGCGGCCGCCTCCCCGGTCGTGCCGGCGCCCCTGTTGGAACAACTGGCACCCGGCGGACGTCTGGTGATTCCGCTGGGCGACCAGGAACAGCAGGTCCTGACCCTGGTGGAGGTGCGGAACGGTGAGGTTCGGCACACCACCGTGACCGACGTGCGCTTCGTACCGCTGCTGGGGCAATTCGGATTCAATCCCGAAACCGGGCGCGACTGATATGGATCTGCTGCGGGCGGCACTGGATTTTTTTCTGCACCTGGACCGGCACCTGAGCGAGATCATCGCCCAGTACGGTACCTGGACCTACGCCATTCTGGCGGCGATCGTCTTTGCGGAGACGGGACTGGTGGTGACTCCGCTGCTCCCGGGGGACTCGCTGCTCTTCGCAGCCGGGACCTTTGCGGCGCTGGGCTCGCTGGATCCGGT
>DATFGC010000171.1:0-3478 GCA_035249765.1 Gemmatimonadales bacterium
TGGGAAGTGGATCGCGCGGCTCCGCGACCTCGCGCCCCCGCGGCCTCCCGCCGCCGAGCGCTCCGAGTTCGAGCGGCGTCACGAAGCCCGCTTCAAGGGCGTGCAGTTCGACTGGCTGGAGTTCCAGCGCGACGGGGCGCCCTTCCCCGCTCCTAACCCGGCGGATCCCTTTCTCAATCCGCCCCAGGAAGTCTTCCTGGCCGGCAACGGGGCCGAGCGGCAGCTCACCACGCTGGGCCTCCGTCCCCAGGGCTTGCAGTGGAATGCCGAGGGAACCCGGCTGGTGTTCACCGCCGATTCCACCTATCGCGACGAGCGCCGCTACAACAACGGCCAGATCTGGACCGTGACGCGTGAGGGCGCGGTGCGGCGGGTCTCCAGCGACCCCGAGATCAATTACACCGGGGCGAGCTTCTCGCCGGACGGACGCTGGATCCTCTATACCCGCCAGCTCTCCACCGATGCGGTGATCGCCCGGCGGCTCGATCATGGAGGCGCCACCGACCTGGCGGTGATCCCCGCCGAAGGCGGCGCCGAACGGGTGCTCACCGGACAGTGGGATTACCTGCCCTCGGCGGCGCGGTGGAGTCCCGACGGGAAGCAGGTGTATTTCACCGGCGGGATCGGGGGCACCACCCATCTGTTCCGGGTTTCGGTTGCCGGCGGACCGGTGGAGCAGATCACCACGGGGGAGCGCCGGCTGGCGGGCTTCTCCTTCGACCGCGGCATGAAGCGAATGGCGTTCACCGTGGGCCGGATGGAGGCGCCTGCCGATATCTGGATCGGGGACATCGACGGCCGGAACGAGCGGCGGCTCACCGATCTGCACCGGGAGCTGACCGCCGAGGTGGGGCTCGCGACTCCGGAACAGCTCAGCTTCCGGAGCAAGGACGGCACTCCGGTGGAGGGATGGCTCTACCGGCCCCACGGATACCGCGCCGGCCGGCGGTACCCGCTCATCGTGTTCAGCCACGGCGGGCCCCACAGTGCTACCGGGTACGGATTCGACTTCAAGCTCCAGTACTTCGCGGCCAGTGGGTACTTCGTGCTGGCCACCAACTTCCGGGGCTCGACCGGGTACGGCGAGAAGTTCCTCTGGGGAAGCTGGGGCGGCTGGGGCAACCGGGACGGCGAGGATGTGATGGCCGGGGTGGACCACGTCATCGCCCGCTATCCGATCGACTCGGCGCGGGTGGGCACCGTGGGCCACTCCTACGGCGGATTCATGAGCAACTGGCTGATCACCCAGTATCCCGAGCGGTTCGCGGCCGCCGCGGTGGGAGCCGGGATCGTGAACTGGGTGAGCGACTACGGCACCGCCGACATCGCCCGCACCAAGGAGACCGAGTTCTACGGGACGCCCTGGGACGACAAGGCGCGGGACCTGATGATCCGGCAGTCGCCGCTCACCTACGCGGGCCGGGTCCGGGCGGCGACCCTGTTCATCCACGGCGAGCTGGATCAGCGGGTGCCCTATTCGGAAGCGGAGCAGATGTACGTGGCGCTCAAGAAAAACGGGGTGCCGGCCCGGATGATCCAGTATGCCGGGATGCCCCACGGAATCTCGGGATCCTGGAACAACGTGCACCGGATGCTGAACGAGCGGCGCTGGTTCGACCAGTACCTCGGGGCCGAGCGGCGGCCTCAGCCTTGACCACCACCCCTGATCCCGGAATCCGGATCCGGCGCCGCGGGGTGATGGCCGATTCGCGCGCCGCGCGGATCGCATTCATCGTGGGGGGGCACTTCTGCCTGGGTCTGGGCATCACCGGCGTCATCCTGCCGGTGCTGCCCGGGGTGGTGTTCCTGATCGGCTCGGCGGCGTGCTACGCGCGGGGGTCAACGCGGTTCTACAACTGGCTCCTGGGCCACAAGTGGCTGGGACCGCCGGTTCGGGACTGGGAGGATCACCGCGCCATGACGATGCGGGCCAAGCTGGTGTCCCTCGTAATGCTGGTGGGGGGTATCGCGGTCACCATCGTGTTCGTGGTCAAGCTGCTCTGGCTCCGGGTCCTGCTGGCCCTGATGGCGGTCGCGCTGTCGACCCTGATCCTGCTGATTAAGACCCGGCGGTAGCCGAAGCGCCGATCACCTCGCCTGCCGAGTCCACACCGAAATCGCCCCGCAGTTCCCTTCGTTGAATTCGGGGGGGAGTTCGCCCGGACCCCGGAATACTTCAATCAGCTCGATGTCGCCGATTGGAATGCGGTCGAGCATGCTGCCCACCATCGCTCTGGCCTCACGCCGCGCCGCCTCAACGGCGTCAGTCTCTCCCGAGCCGGTGCGTCCTCGTGGTGCTGCTGGCGCCCCTTCGGCCATTCGAAGCACGCTCCCCTCCGGCATCTGGCGCCGGCCATCCACGTAGACATTGATCTTGGGCGGGAACTCATTGCAGCGCGAAAAGGCGACAATCGTTCCACCGCTTGCGCCTACAGGACGCAGATCAACCCGGATCCCCGCTCTACCCTGAAGGATCTCCACGGCACGGGTTGGAGATCTCCTATCGATTTCCGCCCGGTCAATGAACTGTCCCAAGCCGAGCCGGCGGCGCCGGAAGAAGTCGTCGTACCTGGTCGTTCCGGCGTAGTCAGAAGGCTTGGCGTAGCGGGCGGTTACCTGGACTTCGGGCAGCTCGAATACACCAGGGGATAGCTGCACCGTGCCGGTCCAGGGAGCCCGGATGCTGAGCAGCTGGCCTTTGTAGCCGGGACGTCGGACGAGGACGAGCACGGGATCGCCGGTCGAAGCTGTCAGGCGAAAGCTGCCGTTCGTGAGAGTTAGTGTCGAGAGACTGGTCTTGGCGATCCGGACTTCAGCACCCTCGACTGGACGACGCAGCGGATCAACCACCACGCCGGAGATCAAGGATACCCCCGAGTCGGCCTGCAGAGCATTCACCTGGGGCGCGATCGTGGCCAGCTGCAGAGCGAATACCACGAGTGGGCGTTTCATCGCGAAGATCTATCGGCTCTCCTCATAGCTTCCCACCTCTTCCTCGAGCGCGGTCAGTGTTTCGCAACGCCGGTCCAGAGCGGTGAACTCCTCGTGCCGGGACTGCCGAAAGGCTTCATAGGCCTGGGCTGAAACCCAGCGGTCCAGGGTCAGGTATTCCGCCGGTTCCCCACCGTTCTTGAGCAGGGTAGTACCCAGGAAGCCGTCCGCAGTCCCGAACAGCCGGGCCCAGTCCCCCTCGGGGCCATAGGCCTCCTCGAACGCCGCGACGCGATTCGGCAACGGCCGGAATCGCCACACCCGCACGTAGGTCACTTTGCGTCTTTGCGTCTTTGCGTCATCGCGTCTTCCGGCATTCTCACCTCGATCCACACCACGCCGTCCCCCGAGAGCCGCACCGGATTCTCGGTGAGCGGCCGCCTGCCGTCGAAGATCCGGAGCATCAGCTCGCGGTGGGGCGGCAGATCGCCGCAGACGGCGAAGACCCCACGCTCTCCGCTCAGGGCCACCTCCTCCCGCCGCTCAC
>DATFGC010000172.1:0-3836 GCA_035249765.1 Gemmatimonadales bacterium
AGGAACTCCCGGCGGGCCACCGCCAGGCGGCGGAGATGCTCGGCCAGCCGCTCGCCTTCGGTCCGGAGCTCGAGGCGGTCCCGCATTGACCAGAACTTCCTGAGCATCTCGGCGCGGGCGTCGCCCCGGCGGAGGTCGAAATCGGCCAGCTCGGCCTCTCCCGCCAGCGGCGCCAGATCTGCGCGCACTTCGGCCACGGTAATCGGGTCATCCGAGGTGGCGCCTTCGAGGTACACCACCTGCCCGCGCAGGTCGCCGTGGAGTAGCAGGGTGCGTCCGATCTCTACCTGTCCCAGGGCCCGGTTGTCGGTCGCGGCGAGGTAGGCGCCGAACGAGGCCAGGGCGCTGCTGTCGCCCAGCTCTCGCTGGGTCCGCCCCAGGGCAAGCAGGATCCGGGCGAGGTGGGGAGGCCGGGCGGCTTGGGCCGCCCGGCGGAGTGCCTCGCGAATCACCTCGGCGCGTTCCGGGGCCCGGGCCCGGATGGCCCGCCGCGCCATTTCCTCCAGCCGGGGGGCAAAGCCCGGCTCCAGCGTCACCGCGCGGGCAAAGGCCACTCCGGCGCGAGAGAGCGCGTCCCGCGCCAGCAGCGGGCGGGTGGCCCCGGACCAGCGGGAGCCGAGGGCGAATTCCGCCTGGCCGAGTCCAAACCAGGCATAGGGAAAGTGGGGCGCGAGCTCGCCAGCATATTTGAATTCCGATGCGGCGTCGTCGTAGTGGGAATCGCCACCCAGCTCGCCTTGTCTGAGACTCAGGTGGCCCAGACGAAGATGGAGAAAGGGGTCCCGACGGGCCCGCCGGATCTGTTCGAGCAGTGCCCGCTCCTGCACGTGCAACTGCACGGTGTCGGTCGCTCCCGCGAGGCTGTCCCTGAACGCATCCAGGGCCCGGCGCTGCTCGGCGGTCTGCGCCGACGCGACGGAGCTCAGCAGCAGCAGGGCCAGGAGTGGCCCCGCGCTTCGCGGCCAGACGATGCAGCCCTGGAACACGATCGGCACTCCGGTGATGAATGAGGGGGCCTGCTTGCTAGGTGACGCTGGAGCGGTGGGGAGAGCACACGCGACGCAAAGGCGCACGGACGCAAAGACGCAACGTGACTTCCGACCGATAACAACAGTGCGTCGTTGCGTCGTTGCGCCTTTCAACCCCAATCGGCGCAACACACAGAGCGACTACAACTTAGGCACACGGGCCCGTTGACGCTTCACCGGTTCGAAGCCTAGATTGCCTCACTCCGCTCTCCCTCAGAGGATTCTGCGTGAAGGTTTGTCCCGTCTGCGGCACCGAGTACGGCGACGAGGCGGCGTTCTGCTCGCGCGATCGCTCGTCACTCCGTCCGGTCGCAGCGGAGTCTTCCGCGGGACTGGTGGGCCAGCTGGTCGGGGAGCGCTATCAGGTGGAGCGCCGGCTGGGACAGGGCGGGATGGGCGAAGTCTACCTGGCCCGGCATGTCCTCATGGGCCGGCCGTGCGCCCTCAAGGTGATGAATCAGGCCTTGAGTCAGGATCCCGACGCGGTGAGCCGGTTCAACCGGGAAGCCACCAACGCCAGCCGGATCTCCCACCCCAATGTCTGCGCCGTGTACGACTTCGGGCTCACCCCCGACGGCCTGGTGTATCTCGCCATGGAGTTCGTCGAGGGGCGGGCACTCTCCGCGGTGCTCGACGACAGCGGCCCCCTTCCGGTGCAGCGCGCCGCGGAGCTGGTGGCGCAATGTGCCCACGGTCTACAGGTGGCACACGACCTCGGTATCGTCCACCGCGATCTCAAGCCCGACAACATCATGGTGACGCCGGGCAAGGACCGGGAGGTCGTCAAGCTGGTGGATTTCGGCATCGCCAAGGCGGCGGATGCCGGGGGCGGCCAGCGGGTGACCAGAACCGGATTCGTGGTGGGAACCCCGGAGTACATGGCGCCGGAGCAGCTGGCGGGCGATCCGCTGGACGGGCGGTCCGACCAGTACGGCCTCGCCCTGGTGTTCTATCGGGCGATCACCGGGGTGCTTCCGTTCGAGGGAACCTCGGCCCAGGAAACCCTGGTCAAGCGGCTCACCGATCCGCCCCGTCCGCTGGCAGTGGCCCGGCCGGACGTTCCCTTCCCGGCCGGTCTCCAGGGAGTGATGGACCGGGCGCTGGCCCGCGATCCGGACGCGCGCTATCCCACGGTCACCGCCTTCGCCGAGGCGGTGAGCGCCATCACTCGCGGCGATGCGGTGGCGACCCGGCCCCTGGAGCCGGCGCGCCCCGCCGCACCGATGCCGTTGCCGCCCACCCGGCAGGCCTCCCGGACGCGGGTGCGCGCCGGCATCCCTCTCCTGGTTGCCGGCGGCGCGACCATCGCGGTGGTTGCGGCGTGGCTGGCGCTACAACCCGGCGCTGGCACCCAGGCTCCCGTCCCAGCGCCGGTCTCGGCTCCCGCGTCGCTGCCGCCGGCCGCCACGCCAACACCTCCACCCGCGCCCCCGCTCGGGTCCTCCGCGCCTTCCGTGCCTTCTCCCGGGCGCCTCGTCAACTCCGGAGTGACCGCGGAATCCACCGGAGCCGGGACGCTCGATACCGCGGCGCCCGATCCCGAACAGTTCGATGATGCCAAGCGGCGCGACCTTCTTATTGCTCGGGAACGCCAGATCATGAATTCTCCAGGGGTGCCACTGCAGCGTCGCGCCCGGGCCGCGGCGAACCTCGGCCACGCGGCGCTGCGGTTTGCGAAAAACAGACGGATGGCGCTGGACTTTTTTCAGCGGGCCCAGCGGCTCTTCCCCACTCCCGGATACGCCAGCATGATCCGCCAACTCCAGGACTCGGTGCCAGAGTGAGCCAGACCCGGGGTACCGTGCTGGTGACGGTTCGTGCCCGCACCGATCTGGGCAAGACCCGCGACCACAACGAGGACGCGTTCCTGGTTGCGGACCTCACCGCGCGCAGCACCGACATCACCGCGGGCGGTACCCACCCGGTGGGTGAGCGCGGCACGCTGTTCCTGGTTGCCGACGGGATGGGGGGTGCCGCGGCCGGCGAGCTGGCCAGCTCGATGGCGGCCGACCTGATCTTCCGTCATCTGATCGAGCTGTGGAACGAGGAAACCGACCTCAGCGCCGACCGGTTCGCCCAGCATCTCAAGAGCGCGGTGGAGCGGGCCAACGAGCGGATTCATCTCTATTCCAAGGAGCACCCCGACGTCCGCGGCATGGGTACCACCGTCACCGTGGCGGGGGTGCTGCACGGCTCGCTCTACCTGGCGCAGGTGGGCGACAGCCGGGGTTACCTGGTGCGCGGCGGCGTCGCCACCCAGCTCACCAAGGACCAGTCGCTGATGCAGCGGCTGGTGGACGCGGGCGAGCTGACCGAGGAGGAGGCGGAGCTGAGCGAGCGGCGCAACATCATCCTCCAGGCGCTGGGGCCCGACGCCCGGATCCGGGTGGATCTCACCTGGCAGGACCTGCGCCGGGGCGACACCCTGGTCATCTGCAGCGACGGGTTGTCGGGCCAGGTCAAGCGGGAAGAGATCGGCCAGCTGGTCCGGGAGCTGCCGGACCTCGACGCCCTCTGCAGCCGGCTGATCACTATGGCGAATGAGCGCGGCGGTCCGGACAACATCACCGTGGTCGCGGTGCGGTTCGAGGGAGACGGGCTGCCGGCGCCAGAGAAGAGCGACGAGCAAGTCGGGTACCATGCCTTTCCCTCGGATGAGATCGAGGGCGAGGAGATGCCGGTCCTGCGGATGCCGGCGCGGGCGGCCGAACCGGAGCCGGAGGAGATTCCACCCCTGCCACCCGCTCCGCCTGCGCCGCCCGAAATCCAGGACCCGCCCGCCCCGATTCGTCGCAGCGGCTCCCCGGC
>DATFGC010000173.1:0-5074 GCA_035249765.1 Gemmatimonadales bacterium
AGCCGAAGTCGGTCGGCAGATTGCCGCTGATCTCGCGCCAGGAATCGCCGGCGTCATCGCTGCGCATGACGTCCCAGTGCTTCTGCATGAAGAGCACGCTGGGCCGGGAGGGATGCATCGCGATCCGGTGCACGCAATGGCCTACCTCCGCGGTGGGATCGGGGATGTACTCGGAGCGCAGTCCCTGGTTGATGGGCTTCCAGGTCACCCCGGCATCGTCGGTCCGGAACGCTCCGGCCGCCGAGATGGCGATGAAGATCCGTCCCGGATCGGCCGGATCGAGGAGAATGGTATGCAGGCACATGCCGCCGGCGCCCGGTTGCCACCTTGGTCCCGAGCCATGGCCTCTGAGCCCCGGGAGCTCCCGCCAGGTCTGGCCTCCGTCGGTGGAGTGGAACAGGGCCGCGTCCTCCACTCCGGCGTACACGTGGTCCGGGTCGGTGAGGGAGGGCTCCAGGTGCCAGACTCGCTTGAACTCCCAGGGATGCGGGGTGCCATCGTACCACTGGTGGGTGCCGGGCACGCCGTCGTACCCGAACTGGTTGCCGACCGGCGTCCAGGTCCTGCCACCGTCATCGGACCGCTGCATCACCTGACCGAACCAGCCACTGCTTTGCGAGGCGTAGATCCGGTCCGGCTCGACGGGGGATCCCTTCAGGTGGTAAATCTCCCACCCGGGGAGGTGGGGACCGCTGACCTTCCAGCGGCTGCGCTTGCCGTCGGCGGAAAGGATGAATGCCCCCTTTCGGGTGCCGACCAGAATCCGGACCGCGCTCATGTCTCCTCCTTAATCGGCCGCGCCTCGACGGCTCGGGACCGGGGAAGCTACCCGGCGCCGGTGTCGATGTCACGCAGGAGAACGGATCCAGGCACAGGTGGCCGCGAAGAACTAGTTTTCGCACCCGAGGATTCGATTTCCACGCGCCCGATCGCCAGGGGATTACTCCATGCGCACCGCGCTCCTGCTCATGCTGCTGGGGTCCATCGCCCAGCCGGCCGCCGCGCAGTCCGAAGAGCGGCTGCGCTCCTTTTTCGAGGGGTCGAGCGTCCGGTTGAAGCTCGAGATGCCGGGCACCTCGGAGGGCGTGGACGTCTATCCGGAACGGTCGCAGCCGATCGATTTCCCCCGGCATGCCAGCCGGCTCAAGCGATACGGGACGGCGATCCGGCGCGGTGAGGAAGTGCTGGTGACGAAGCTCCGGCTCAAGAAGGACCTGATCGAGTTCCAGCTCGGGGGCGGGGGCTATGGCACCTTCGGCGACGACACCAGCCCTCATGTGCCGGTGCCGGTGGCGTCCAAGAGTGAAAGGGAAAAGAATCTGGAGCGGGACATCCCCAGGACGACGGATCCGGTCCAGCTCCGGAAGCTCCGGGAGGAGCTCGACGCGCTGAAGCGGGCCCGGCAACGGGAAGATGCCCGCAACCGGACCGAGGCGGCCCAGGCCCAGCAGATCAAGGAAGCCAACATCCGGCAGCGCCGGCTCACGGGAGGCTCGCGGTTCAATCTCCGCTATGACCCGCAGGTTCCGATGGAGGGGATGACGCCGGAGAGCGTCATGCGGGCGCTGGCCGAGTACGTGGATTTTTCCCTGATGTCGGACCCGTTCGCCGGCCGCCCGGCTGCCGGTCACGGGGAGCTTCGCAAGGGCCTCACCATGGAAGAGGTGGACGCGATGCTGGGGCGGCCCGATTCCATCTCCCGGCGGAGCGAAGGCACCCTGGTCGTGAGCACCTCCACCTACCGCACCCGGGACCGCCGCATCACGGCGGAATTCGTCGAAGGGGTGCTGATCCGCTACACCATCACCTCGCCGTAGTGAAACATCCAGGAGGGCCGCCGGTGAGTACCGACCGCTGCCGCGTGTTCCGGGAGCTGCATCAATCCGGCTGCTTCGTGATCCCGAATCCGTGGGATTGCGGGAGCGCCCGGCTGCTGGCCGGCCTGGGGTTTTCCGCGCTCGCGACGACCAGCGCCGGATTTGCCTGGTCCCTGGGGCGTCCCGACAACGGGGTGACACTCGACGAGGCCCTCGCCCACTTCCGCGCGGTCGCCGGAAGCGTCGGCGTGCCGGTCAACGCCGATTTCGAGGGCGGCTTCGCCACCGATCCCGCCGGGGTCGGCCGCAACGTCGGGGCAGCCGTCGCCACCGGGATCGCGGGGGTCTCCATCGAGGATTCGACCGGCGACCCGGCGCGGCCCCTGGTGGATTTCCCGCTCGCCGTCGAGCGGATCCGCGCGGCCCGGCGGGCGATCGACGCCAGCGGTACTTCGGTCCTGCTCACCGGGCGGTCCGAGGGCTTCATCGTGGGCCGCCCCGACCTGGCCGAGACGATCCGGCGACTCACCGCGTACGCGGAGGCCGGCGCAGAGTGTCTCTACGCGCCGGGGATCACCTCCCGGGAGGAGATCGCCGCGGTGGTCGCCGCGGTGGCCCCGAAGCCGGTGAACGTGTTGGTGAGCAGTGATTTCACCACCGTGACGGAGCTGGCCCGCGCCGGCGTGCGCCGGATCAGCGTCGGCGGAGCGCTGGCCCGTACGGCCTGGACCGGATTTCTCGAGGCGGCCCGGGAGATCGCAGGGCAAGGGACCTTCGGGGCCCTGAGCCGGGCGGTCACGTTCGCGGAAATCAACCGGACTTTCGCCGCCGGGTGAGCGGAGCCAGATTGCCGGGGCAGGCTCCACAGGGGAGGCAGCATGGCGGGGCAGGGATCCACCGGCAACGTGATCGCCGCGCTGGCGAGCTTCTTCATTCCGGGGCTGGGCCAGCTCATTCAGGGCCGGCTGCTCAAGGCGGCGTTCATGTTCTGCGCCGCGATCCTGCTGTGGATCGTGCTTCTGGGCTGGGTCATCCACCTCTGGTCCATTCTGGACGCGGCGCTGTGGAAGCCCCGGTCATAGTTTCCTGATTCCCTGGAGGCTCCCATGGCCAAAGGTCGCCGCACCACCCACCGCAGCGCCTCCGGCAAGAAGCTTTATGCCGTTCGGGACGCGAAGGGACGTTTCAAGGACATCCAGACCTACGAGCGGGCCCACCGAGCCGATCTGAAGCGCCGGGGCAGGAAGGAGAAGTAATGCACCGTTTCGGCGGCGTGGTGCTGGCCCTCGCGGCGTCCGGAGCGGGCGCCCCGACGATTGCCGCCCAATCGGTGCAGTACCGCTCGCCGGCGGGCGTGGAGTATCGCTCGCTTCCCGACACCGGCACCATCGCCCAGGCCGAGCGCGAGCTGGCCGCCGATCCCCGGAACGTGGAGCGCTTCATCGCCCTGGGACTGGCCCAGTCCGGCGCGCGGCAGTTCCGCGAAGCCATCGCGACCTTCACCCTCGGGCTCGCACTGGCGCCGGAGAACCCGACGCTGCTCCGCTGGCGGGGACACCGGTATCTCTCGGTGCGCGAGCTGGACCGGGCCCGGGAGGACCTGACCCGCGGCCTCCGCCTGGACAGCACCAGCTACGGCATTCTGTATCACCTGGGCATCGTGCGGTTCGCGAGCGGCGACTTCGAGGGGGCCGCCCAGGCCTTTGCCGGCGCCCAGCCCCGGGCGCCCAATGCCGGCGAGCTGGCCGGCGCTACCGACTGGCTCTGGATGGCGCTGGCCCGGGCCGGCAGGAGCGACGAGGCAAAGGCGATGCTGGACCGCCGGCCCGACTCGCTCCCGGTGGCCAATGCCTATGCCCAGCGACTCCGTCTCTATCGCGGAGAAATCGGGCCCGATGCCGTCATCACCCCCGCCGACACCGGTGACGTGGCGGTAGCGACCTTGAGCTTCGGGGTGGGCAACTGGTACCTGGTGCGGGGTGATACCGCCCAGGCCCGCTCCTGGTTCGAGCGATCGGTCCGCTCCGGTGGGTGGCCGGGGTTCGGGTTCATTCTCTCGGAGGTAGAGCTGCGGCGATTGCGCTGATCCGGCTTTCCGGCGCGGTATCCCGGAATCGGCTATCTTTCAGGTCGATCCAGGGACTCGTTTTCGGCAGGCTTTCCACGCAGGAGCACTCATGAGCACGTTGACCCAAGCCGAGAAGCGCCAGCGCGCAACCGCCTTCCCCCCCGTCAGCGGTGCAGCCCCGGCCTGCGGGCCGCTCAACGTTCAGTGGAGCAGCCCGTTCGACCGCCTCTGTTTCATGCTCTCCCGGCCCAACCTGGCCACCAAGAACCCCCGCGGGTACGCCAAGCTGCTGGCCGAGTTGACCGCCGGATCGGGATGCACCGAAGAAGAGCTGCTGGCGCACGGGAACAAGGTCCGCGCCTATCTCTTCTTTGCCGAGGACCGGTTGACCAAGGAAGGCGTCCTCGACGGCCTCACCGGCCGGGAGAAGTACCCCTATCAGCTCTCCGAGGTCTCGCCGGCGTTCTAACGCCCGGCGGTCGCTCGCACCGCCGGCGGGTCGCCCCAATACCGGCGAGCGGCGTGCCCCAGCACCGGTAGGCCGCGGGCGAGACAGAAGCCCACCGCCACCCAGGCGGTGACCGCAAAGACGGATCGCAGGGGCGCGACGGCACCGTGCAGCGTCGTGCCCGCAGGAAATCCCCCGAACGCATGCACCAGCGCCAGCCCGCAAAACGTGGTCGTCTTGCTCACGGTATAGCCCACCCGCATCCAGGTCGAGGCCACCAGGAAGCGTCCCAGCCGGGTCCGATGCTGGTCGAACGGCGCGGTGCCCTCCCCGATCCCGATGCTGCGGAAGGCGTCGGTGAGCGTGGTCCGCGCGATCACGATCAGAGGGATCGCCACCGGAAGCAGGCGGAGATGGGCGAAGCTGATCCACAGCACCAGCTCGTAGGCCCGGTCGGCCGCGATGTCGAGGACGCTCCCGAACAGGCTGGTCTTGCCGGTCTTCCGCGCCACCATGCCGTCCACCGTGTCCAGCATCAGGCCAATCAGCAGCACCGCGACACCGGCGACCCGGACGGCGGGGGCGCCGCGGTACATGATCAGCACGCTGATCAGGAGCAGGGGCAGCCGGGACAGCGTGATCCAGTTGGCGAGCACGGCTCGTCTCCAGTGAAGCGACCCCGGCAAGATGGCCGGCGCCCGTGACTCGGCCGTGACCTGATTCGGCGGTAGCTTAGTGCGA
>DATFGC010000174.1:0-4393 GCA_035249765.1 Gemmatimonadales bacterium
CGCCGGCCCCATCATCATCGAGGGTCCGGTGCTGATCCTGAACAACGCCGGCGACCCGGTGGTGCCGCCGGTTTCCAAGATTCCCGGTCAGATCAAGCTGTGCGGGTGTGGGTTCAGCAAGAATCGACCGTTCTGTGATGGGAGCCACTCCAAATAGGCAATGGGGAATGGGCAGTGGGCAATTGTCTCTGCCTATTGCCCATTGCCTTGTATCTCTGAATCTGCTTTCTGCTGTAGCTTCTGGATAGGGTGGTAACCCGTTATGCCTCAGGGCTCCGAGCCCGTGCAATAGCCTGGGTGCCGCCCGGTGGTGATCGCCGAGAGCCCGAACAGTTGCCAGGGGGCAGGACCCCGCATCCCGCAAGGGTGGGCCACGTCGATCGTTTCCCCTGCGGAGCTCCCCATGGACTGCTTCATCGGCATCGATGTCTCGAAGGCGACCCTGGACGTGGCCTCGGTGCCCGACGGCGAGAGCTGGGCCGTTCCCAATGATGAGCAGGGCCTCGCCCAGCTGGCCCCTCGTCTCGCCGCGCTCACGCCCACGCTGGTGGTCCTGGAGGCCACCGGGGGATTCGAGATGCTGGCCGCCCTGACGCTCGCTCAGGCCGGGCTGCCCATCGTGGTGGTGAATCCCCGTCAGGTCCGCGATTTCGCCAAGGCGATGGGACGCCTCGCCAAGACGGACGCGCTCGATGCGGGGATCCTGGCCACCTTCGCCCAGCGGGTCCGGCCCGAGCCCCGGCCGCTGCCGGATGAGGCCGCGCTGCTCCTCGAAAGCCTGCTGACCCGCCGCCGGCAGCTCGTCGACATGATCACCGCAGAAACCAACCGCCTCGGCTTCGCCCGCGGCCCGGTCAAGCGCGACATCAGCCAGCACATTCGCTGGCTCCAGAAGCGGCTGAAGGATGTCGATGGCGACCTGCAGGACGCCGTGGCGGCGAGCCCGCTCTACCACGCCAAGGCGGAACTGCTGCGGAGTGTGCCCGGCGTCGGCCAGGTCACCACCCTGACCCTCCTCGCCACGCTCCCCGAGCTCGGGCAGCTCACCCGCCACCAGATCGCCGCGCTCGTCGGGGTCGCCCCGATCAATCGCGACAGCGGGACCCGGCGGGGCAAACGCGTGGTCTGGGGAGGCCGCGCGCCGGTCCGAGCGGTGCTCTACATGGCCACCTTGGTCGGCCTCAAGCACAACCCGGTCCTGCGCAGCTTCTATGAACGGCTGCGCGCCGCCGGCAAGCCTTTCAAGGTCGCGGCCACCGCCTGCATGCGGAAGCTGCTCACGATCCTCAATGCCATGCTCCACCAAAACCGCCGGTGGGAGCCGAAAACCGCTTGACTTTCAAGACAGTTGCTATTGCCCACTGCCTGTTGCCTGCCCGCATTGCCCATTGCCTATTGCCCAGTGCCTTTTCGGAATCTTCGCCAGAGCAACACAGCATATCCAATCAGGATCACGGCCGTGACGACGTACGCCGCGATCATGTAGCCCGCGTTGCCGGCAGGAAGCACCTCAACGCCCATACGCCTCCCCTTTCCCCCGGTCTTCCCCGTTCCCCAGGTTTTCCCCGTCCCCCAGTCCATACCGCGTCATGATGAACCCGACCAGCAGCACGGTGAAGGCAGCCAGCGAGGCCAGCAGCGTCCGCAGCATCTCCCAGGGCAGCGAGGGCTCGCTGGGCTTGAGCACGATCGGCTGGGGGTGCACGGTGCGGAACAGGTAGACCGTGAGGTGCACGAAGGGTACCAGCACCAGCCCGAGGATTCCCACCACCGCGCTGAACCGGGCCCGCTCTTCCGGATCCGCCAGCGCGCCCCGGAGGGCCCGGTAGCCCAGGAAGAGAAAGAACAGGATGAGGGTGAAGGTGAGCCGGGCGTCCCACTCCCACCAGGTGCCCCAGACCGGCTTGCCCCACAGCGGCCCGGTGGTCAGCATGATGATGCTGAACATGAGGCCCACCGAAGCGGTGGATTCCGCGAAGCGGTCGAGCCGGGGGTCCCGGAGCCAGAGGTAGAGCCCGCTCGCGATGCCCACCAGGGAAAACGCCAGCAGGGCTGACCAGGCGGCCGGCACGTGGACGTAGAAGATTTTCTGGGGGAGCCCCTGGAATCGTTCCACCGGGGTGAACCGGAGCGCCAGCAGGTAGATCCCGGCCAGCGCCACCAGCCCCACCGCGATCAGCACGAGCCCCCGGGACGCGATCCGGCGGGCGGCCACTCTGTCGGGCATCATTCGTCCATCAGCGAAGGAAAGACCAGCAGGCACGCGGTGATGAATACCAGGTCGTAGAGACCGAGCAACCGGATCCATCCCGCAATCTCGCTGGCGGGACGGCCGGAGAGCAAACGCGCGGTCGCCTGCACCGCCCAGGTGACCGGGGGGAGCATGAACGGCAGCAGCAGGAGCGGCAGCATCAGCTCGGCGAACCGGGTCCGCACCGTCATGGCGGCGAAGACGGTGCCGACCGCCACGAAGCCCGCCGTGGCCAGCACCGCTACCAGGATCACCCCGCCTGCTGCGCCCCGCAGGTCCACCCCGAAGAACACCACGAACAGCGGCAGCGCGACCGTCTCCACCGCGAAGACGAAGGCCAGGTTGGCAAGGTACTTCCCCACGAACAGTGCCCCCCGCGACACCGGGGCCATGAGCAGCCCGTCGAGTGCCGCGTTCTCCCGCTCCAGCGTGAACGAACGGTTGAGCGCGATGACTCCGGAAAACGCGAAGGTGATCCAGAGCACGCTCGGCGCCATGGCGGTTCGGGAAAGCGACGCGGCATCCCGGGCGAAATTGAAAATCACCAGGGTGAGCACCGCGAACGCCAGCGCCGATACCAGCGCGGTCTTGCTGCGGCGCTCGACCCGGAGGTCCTTGGCCGCTACCGCGAGCGCCACGCCCAGGAACTCACCCATCCATCGCCTCCCGGTAGCGCGCCAGGAACTGGTCGGCCGAGCCCGCAACCGGGCCCGCCAGGGCCCACTCCCCCCGGATCAGGGCGTAGGCATGGGTTGCCAGGGGCCAGGCCTCCCGCACCTCATGGCTCACCAGCACCACCGCGGCCCCGCGCTGAAGCTCGGCGCGCAGCATCGTGGTGACCTGGGACGTGGCGTGGGGATCCAGTCCGGTGAACGGCTCGTCCAGCAGCAGCAGGGTGGGTTCATGCAGCAGCGCCCGGGCAATCGCGACCCGCTGGAGCAGGCCCCGGGAAAGCCGGCGGACCGGCTCGTCGGCCCGCTCCAGCAGACCCAGCGCGGCCAGCCGGTCCCGGGCGGCGCCTTCCGGGTCGGGCATCCCATGGAGCCGAGCCGCAAAGGCCAGGTTTTCCGCCGCGCTCAGGTCGTCGTAGAGGTGGCTCTGGTGGGAGAGCAGTCCGACGGCCCGCCGGGATGCCGGCTCCCGTCCCGGCACCGTGCCGCGGAGCGACACCGCTCCTCCGTTGGGACGGGCCAGCCCGGCCAGGATCCGGAGCAGGGTGCTCTTCCCGGCGCCGTTAGGACCCACGATGAGATGGCACTCCCCCGGGCTCACCGTGAGCGAGATGCCCCGCAGAACCCGCGCGGCGCCGAATCGGCGCTCCAGGGAAGTGGCGTGGAGAAGTGGGGATGTCGCCGGAGAGGGGGCGCCGGTCACCGGGGGAATATAGCTACGGCTGTCCCGGCTCGATTTCGAAGAGGTCGGTCATCAGCGTCAGGGCGAGCAGGTAGCGCAGCTCCTCGCTGGGCTTGCGCAGCACCACCCGCTGGCCCCGGTCAGCCGCCTGCCGCTGAATCAGCATGAGCACCGACAGACCGGCGGAATCCACCCGCACGGTGCCGGTCAGATCCAGGATCAGGATTCCTCCATTCGGCATCTCGGCCAGCTCCCGAGTCACGATTTCCCGGAACGCAAGCCGGGTCTCGAGACCCAGCTCCTCCGGGGCGGTGATGTTCCGGGCTGTTGCCTGCGTGGCCGACATGGCTGCCTCCTCACAGCCCGAATGGCGAGGACAGTGCCACCCGACCAACCCACCGATCTTGAACCACTTACCGGACACGATTGCGGGTGGAATCAGGCGCGCTCCCCGCACTCCGCGAAAGCCATGGGGATCTGCATCAATGCAGCATGCGTCGTGCGACGCACCCTGCTGCAGCGCGCGCCCTTGTGGTAATACGGGAGAAGCCATCAGTCTTCAGCCATCAGCCATCAGCCGTCAGTCCCGAACACCCAACACCCAACCCCCAGTCCCTATGAGCCAGCAGCTCGACACCCTGCTTTCAGAGACACGCCGCTTCCCTCCGACCCCGGAATTCGCGGCCCGGGCCAGCGGCACCGCCGAGCTCTACCGGCGCGCCGCGGCCGATCGGCTGGGGTTCTGGGAGCAGGAGGCCCGGACGCTCGAATGGAGTAAGCCCTGGTCCT
>DATFGC010000175.1:0-3088 GCA_035249765.1 Gemmatimonadales bacterium
ACTGGAGCAGTCGCTCCATCCGGCCGACCGCGTCCGCGTCGTCCGGAGCATCAATCAGGAGGTCGACGGCGATGTCGGTGGTGGGCTCCGTCCCGAGCCAGATGGTCTCGATCCGTTCCGGATCGACCGTGACCCCGATGACCTCCAGATCCTCCTGGGTCAGCTCCGCGGCGGTCACGACGAGAATGACGCCGGCATCGAGCATGATGTTGGCGACCTCCGCGAGCCGCCGCAGATGCTCCCGCCGGTTCTCCGGGGTGCGGCCGATATCGGCGTCGACGCCGTACAGCACGTTTCCGATGCCCAGGAAGTATACCATCCGCCCGGCGTCGAACAGGCGGCGCTCGAGGTCCCGGGCCAGGGTCTTCCGGTCCATGCCCTGCTCACCGGTAATCAGCACCAGCGCGGGCCGCTGCCGGGAGCGCTCGGTGCGCTGCTCCAGGGGAATGGTGCTGGACTCCCATTTGGCGTTGCGCAGCAGCACCTTGTCCCGCACCGCGGCCTGCGCATCGGGGAGCGCCTCCCGCACGATACCGCCCCCGCAAATCTCGTAATCGTCCACCAGGACGAATCGGCTGGTGGTCAGTCCCACCTCGGGCGGGTCGAAGGCGATCGCCCGGCTGAGGAGCAGCGTGCACTCGGCGACCTCGTGCCGGTCGACCCGGTCACTCCGCTCGTCGGCATCGAGCGTGAGCGCGTCGATGACCCGGTGGATCCGCTCGACCCGTACGGCCACCCGGGCCGTGCCCAGCTTGAGCAGATAGTCCCGCCCGGGGACCAGGGGCCGATGCCCCAGCCAGAACAGGCTGGCCCGGAGGCGGGTGGTGACCTGGGGCGCCGGCTCGCCCGCCCGCACGGCGATCTCGCCCCGGCGCACGTAGATCTGTTCCGTCAGGGTAAACCCAGCCGCCTCACCCGCCCGCGCCTGCGCCGGGGGCGGCCGATTGAACGCTTCGATCGCCTTGACCCGGCTCCGTTTGCCGGAGGGAAAGAAGACGACGCCATCTCCCACGCTGACCACGCCGCCGGACACGGAACCCGCGATGATCCGGCGCTCGTCCCCCTGCTGGGGGAACCGGTAGACGTCCTGCACCGGCATCCGGAAGGGCTTGTCCACTTCGGGCGTCCCGGGCGTGAACCGGTCGAGCTGTTCCAGCACGGTCGGGCCGTCGTACCACGGCATGCGGGGCTCCCGCCGGGCGATGTTGCTCCCGTCCCGTCCGCTCACCGGAATGAAGCAGGCGGCCAGGACTCCGAGCCGCTCCAGGAACCGGCGGTATTCCTCCACGATCCGGGAGAAGACGGAAGACTCGAAGTCCACCAGATCCATCTTGTTCACCAGCACCGCCAGCTGCCGGATACCCAGGAAGCTCATCATGTAGCCGTGCCGCAGGGAGTTCTGCTGCACCCCGTCCTTGGCATCGATCACCAGGAGGGCGGCATCCGCCCGCGCGGCGCCGGTGATCATGTTGCGCAGGAACTCGATGTGGCCCGGCGCGTCGATGATGATGCAGGGACGGGTGGCGGTCTTGAAGAACACCCGGGCGGCGTCGATGGTGATGCCCTGGGCCTGCTCATCCTTCAGCGCGTCGAGAAGAAACGCCCACTCGAAGGGCTTGCCCGACCGGGCACAGGTCGCCCGAACCGCATCGAGTTTCCCCTCCGGCAACGAGCCGGTGTCGGCCAGGAGGCGCCCGATGATCGTGCTCTTGCCATGATCGACATGTCCGCCGATCACAAGGCTGAGCCGGGCGGTGTCCAGCGGGGGAGGTGTGGTCACGATGGGAGGAGCATCTCCGGTATCCCCGCCCGGCGTCAAGCCGGACCACGGGGGCAGGTCCAAGCCTGGTAACGGCTTGGCATGATTCGTGATAGTTTCGTCACCTTTACCGCACCAACTCCTTGGAAATGCCCGGCAAGGCTGGGGGATCGTAGCGCTCGGCCGCGCAGGTCTGCGGCATGGCCACAACACTGGAAGACGGGTATTGATGTCCTACCGGCCGGCAGACTCGATACCCTCTCCAGCGCCCCGGAATCCGGGGTGGCCCCCCCGATTGCAGTACCTGATCCTCGCCGCCGCCATCGCCGTATTCCTCACCCTGGGCTGGCGGGGTCGGACCCCGGTCCGGATCATCGGCGGCGATGAGTTGACCTACGTCTCGGTCAGTCGCTCGCTCGAGACCGGTTCCTATCGCGAAGCCTACACGCTGAGCGCCCCGCGGCATGTGCGCTATCCCCCTGGATACCCGGCGTGGCTGATGGCGCTTCGAAAAGTCGGCGGAGAGAGCTTCGACCTGGTGCGAGCCTGCAATCTCGCCTTTGTCGCCCTCTCGATCCTCGGCATCTTCCTGATCGCGCGACAGGTCGCGGGGCCCGGAATCGGCCTGGCTGCCGCGGTGGTGCTTTCGCTCAATCACACACTGCTGGAAGTGGGCGGGACCCTCCTCTCGGAATCGCCGTTTCTTGCGTTGACCACCGCGGCGCTGGTTTGCACCTTTTCCCCCCCGTCGGCCTCGAGCCGACCGGCCTACCTGGCCATCACCCTCGCCCTCGGCGCCTTTCTCACCAGGGTGGCCGGGTTCACCCTGGTCATCGCCATCGGTGCCTGGCTCTGGGCCCGGCGCCGTCCTCGCGAGCTGCTGGCGTTCGGGGCGTCCTGCGTGGTGCTGATCGGCGGGTGGGTGGCATACTCGATCGCCGCCCCCACAGAGCAATCGGGATGGTCCTACGGGTCGGATCTCGCCGGAGGTCTTCGGACCCGGGGCTCGGGCGTGCTCTGGCAGCTGGGGACCCGGATACAGCGCAATCTGGTCGGATATGGAACGGAAGGGCTTCCCTGGAGCCTGGGGCTGCCGACCATCCCCGGCACCGTGATCGACAACCTGGCCTGGCTGGTCCTCACCGTGGTTCTGATCGTGGTGGGCACCGCCGCGCTGTGGCGCGCCAGCCGGGCGGTGGGCATCTACATGGTCCTCTCCGCCATCCTCCTGCTGCTCTGGCCGTGGAGAATCGACCGGCTCCTGGTTCCCGGAATTCCCCTGGCAGTTGCGGCCATCCTGATCGGAGCCCGCCGGCTCACGGCCTCACT
>DATFGC010000176.1:0-29993 GCA_035249765.1 Gemmatimonadales bacterium
GATCAATCCCTGGTACAGCAACATTGATCTCCGGATCCTTCAGGATCTTGCATTCGGCTCGGGAGCCCGCCGGCACACTTTCCAGCTCAGCGTCGACATGCTCAACTTCGCCAACCTCTTCAATTCGAGCTGGGGCGTCCGGAAGGTCGCGAATCCCGCGGCGACCTCGCCGCTCCGGTTTGTGGATTTCGACGCCAGCGGCGCCCCGCGGTTCAATTTCACCGGACCGGCGGAGACCTTCATCGACAATCCCAGCCTGCTCTCCCGCTGGAGAATGCAGGTGGGGCTACGGTATTTCATTCAGTAGGCGCTGGCGCGGGTGAGCGGTGAGCGGTTAGCGGTGAGCGGGGGGCGGAGCTTCCCGCTCACCGCTCAACGCTTACTGCTCACCTACCAGTATGCCGCTCTTGCGGCTATCTTTACCCATCTCATAACTCATTGCAGCACTTGACGCTTCGCCTCGCCGGGCGGGGCCGGGAGCCGGATGAAGCTGGTCACCAAGTCGCTCGAACGCGGGTTTTTCGCGGTGACCAATCCGATCTCGGAGTGGCTGCTCCGGGCGCACGTGCGGCCCAACACCCTGACCACCGCCGGCGCCCTGCTGGTGGTGATCTCCGCGGTGGCCTACGCATTCGGGTGGATTCGCACCGGAGGCATCCTGCTGCTCGCCTCCGGCGTGGTGGACACCTTCGACGGGCAGGTGGCGCGTCGCGGCGGCATGGTCTCCAAATTCGGGGCGTTCTACGATTCGACCCTCGACCGGGTCGGAGATGGCGCCACCTTCATCGGGATCGCCGCCTACCTGCTGTACGCGCCCGACGTCGCCTGGCGGGTGGAGACGGCGGTGCTCTGCATGGTCGCGGTGCTGAGCTCGCTGCTGGTCTCCTATGCCCGGGCCCGGGCCGAAGGCCTGGGCATCGACTGCAAGGTGGGGATCGTGCAGCGGGCCGAGCGGCTGCTCGCCATCGGGGTGCCCTCGGTGCTGGTGGGCGCGGGACCCCGGGGCATCGTGCTCCAGGTCATCGTGGCCCTGCTGGCGGTGCTCTCCACCGTGACCGTGATTCAGCGGTTCGTGTATGTGTATCGGGTGACCCGCGACCCCGCCTAGGCGGGTCGCTGCCTCATGGAACTTCGGAAAGGATTCTGACGCAATGGCCGAGACGACTCCCCGCACCATCGCTCCCGCCAAGGGCAAGCTCGGAGTGCTCTGCGTGGGGCTCGGCGCGGTGGCCTCCACCTTCATCGCCGGGGTGGAGCTGGCGCGCCGGGGCAAGGCGCGCCCGATCGGCTCCCTGACCCAGCTCGCCACCATTCGGCTGGGCAAGCGCACCGAGAACCGGACCCCCCTGATCCGGGATTTTGTGCCGCTGGCCGGCCTCGGGGATCTGGTCTTCGGCGCGTGGGATCCGATCCCGGACAATGCCTACGAGTCCTGCCTCAAGTGCGGGGTGCTGGACAAGTACGAGCATGTCGAGCCGATCCGGGAATTCCTCCAGGGCATCGTACCGATCCCCGCGGTGTTCGACCAGTACTACGTCAAACGGCTCTCGGGACGGAACCTCAAGCCGGGGAAGTCCAAGCGGGAATGGGCCGAGGCGCTGCGCCAGGATATCCGGCAATTCAAGCAGGCCAACGGGTGCGACCGGCTGGTCGTGGTGTGGTGCGCTTCGACCGAGATCTTCATTCAGCCCGGCGCCAGCCATCAGACCCTGGCCGCCTTCGAGCAGGCCATGGACGCCGACGACGTGTCCATCGCCCCCTCGATGCTGTATGCCTGGGCCGCCCTGATGGAAGGGGTGCCCTTCGCGAACGGGGCGCCCAATCTGACCCTGGACTTCCCTGCGCTGGAGCAGCTCGCCCTCGACCGGCGGGTCGCCATCGGCGGCAAGGACTTCAAAACCGGCCAGACCATGCTCAAGACCGTGCTCTCGCCGATGTTCAAGGCGCGGATGCTCGGGGTGGCGGGCTGGTACTCGACCAACATCCTGGGCAACCGGGACGGCGAGGTGCTGGACGATCCGGAGAGCTTCAAGACCAAGGAAGAATCCAAGCTCGGCGTCCTGGAGTACATCCTCCAGCCCAAGATGTATCCCGAGCTGTACGGCGAGCTTTACCACAAGGTGCGAATCAACTACTACCCTCCGCGGGGCGACAACAAGGAGGGATGGGACAACATCGACATCTTCGGGTGGTGCGGCTACCCGATGCAGATCAAAGTGGACTTCCTCTGCCGGGACTCGATCCTCGCGGCGCCCCTGGTGCTCGACCTGGCGCTGTTCTTCGATCTGGCCCAGCGGGCGGGGTTTTCCGGGGTGCAGGAGTGGCTCTCGTTCTATTTCAAGAGTCCCCAGGTGGGACCGGGACTCTATCCCGAGCACGATCTGTTCATTCAGCATACCAAGCTCAAGAACACCCTGCGCTACCTGATGGGGGAGGAGCAGATAACCCATCTGGGGGTGGAGTACTATGAGTACGGGAAGGAGTGAGCGGTAAGCGGTGAGCGGTAAGCGGTGACAGGGATAAAGCCTTCCCGCTCACCGCTCACCGCTCACCGCTCACCCGACAACGCATGAAGTATTTCCATCGAACCTCCTTGCCCCCCGACGCCGTGATTCGCCGCGCGGCGGGATTTTTCTCGCCCTCGCTCGCGCCGGTGGAGGAGGGCCCCCGGCGGCGCCGGTTCTCGGGGGCGCTGGGGCAGCTGGTGGTGCTGGTAGAGCCCGAAGGCGGGCACTATACCCGGGTCACCGTCGAAACCAACCAGCCGGGCGAGAGCGAGCTGGACCGCCGGGCCAAGCGGTTTCTCGCCGAGGTACACGCCGAGGCCGAGCCGGGCCACGTGGTCCGGGGAGCCTACTGACTGGCCGGAGTTCGGTCCGGCGCAATTTCGCACGCTTGCGGCACTCGTGATGGGTTGATACCCTGACTCTATCCAATGGCGCTCGGGCAACTGGCCCGGGCCGCCTTGGCGGATGGAGGCAGTGGATTCAGTCCGTCGAAGGCGCGCACGGCGCTCCCCCCGGGAGTGCGGTCGCGCCTTTTTGACGTCGCTGCCCAGACCAACTTTTTCTGGAGGATCGCTCCATGCTGAAGCTTACCGCGCTCGCGGCTCTGGCCGGAGTTTCCCTGGTGGGATTGCCCCTGGTGGGTGACAAGCAGTGGAAGGCCTCGCTCGCCGGGCGCAACGGATCGCCGATCGAAGGGACCGCCGAAGTGGATGCCAAGTCCGCGGACTCCACCAGGATGGACGTCGAGATCAAGAAGGCCGTCGCGTCCACCAGTTACGCCTGGCACATGCACAACGGGAACTGCGCGGCGAACGGATCGGTGGTAGGAGCCATGGACGCTTACCCGATGCTCAAGACCGATGAGAAGGGCTCCGGAGAGATCGAGGTGACTCTGGCTCTGCCCGCGCCCTCCGCCGGCGAGTATTCGGTGCACGTGCATGCGCCCAGCGCCGATACCGCCGCTGCTGGACAGGCGGTTGCCTGCGGCGATTTGAAGCCCGCGGAGAAGTAGGAGGGGAAGAGGAGAAGGAGAAGGAGGGAAAAAGATAGGCCCCGCCGACCACGGACCGGGGAGGTCACGTGGACGGCGGTAGGGCGAGCGCCTCGCGAGGGTAGGGAGCGAGTCGTCGGGCCTATCGAACTACTCTATTACGCCTGCCGGAGAATGGGCCCCTGGTGGAGCCGGACGTCGTTCGATTCCGCCGGGGCGTCCATGGGCTCATCCAGCCGCCCGAGGGTCTCGATGGTGTTGCGCTCCTCCTGGAGCGAGTCGGCCAGCAGATCCGCAACGGTGCGCTGTCCCAGCAGCTTGGCATAGGCAATCGCGCGGCTGTAGGTGGCCATCGCGTAGCGGGCGACCCGCTGCGCGCTGGCCACCGTGGCCGCATCCAGGAAAACCCCGCGCCCACCGCGCCGCGCGGCCCGGTCCGCTTCATCCAGAAAGGACTGGATGCCGGGACAGTAAGCCCCGCGCGGAGGTTTCCCGAGGGCGGCGAACGCTTCGCCGAGCCGGTCGATCTGGCGCTCGGTTTCCTGGAACTGATCCGACAGGGCGAGGCGCAGGGAGAGCGAGGTGGTCTGCCAGATCAGCTTGGGCAGCTCGGCGGCGAACTGCCGCTCCGCCCCGTAGATCTCCCGCAACTGATCTTCCAGCAGGTCTTCCATCGTCTCGATCTGCACGGTCTCCTGCTCCTCTCCGGTCGGTGGGTTGCGTCCTGCTATGACTTCAGGCGCTGTTACGGCGCCGCTTGTCGTCGAGATACCGGATCTGGGTGGACGGGGCGGTTCGGCCTCCCCGAACGGTCTTGACCGATGTCAGCCTCAGCTGCCCGTCCTGGTTGGGAAGCACCAGGCGCCGGCGCCAGTCCCCCTTGATCAGCTCCTCCGGGACCACCGGCGCTCCAGCATCCCGTACCGGCTCCTTCCGGTCGTTCCCAGTCTCGGCGGGCTGCTGGTCGGGTGGCTTCCGCATAACCTCTCGCTACGACGCCGGCTTCCGGCCGGTGACCGCTTCGAGGAGAAGGGTCACGCAGAAAACCAGAACCAGCACATAAGCCACGGAGCGGTTGATGTCTCCGAAATCGGCGGCGGCGCGGCTGAATCCGATCACCGCTGCGACCAAGGCCACGACCAGTGATGCCAGCGCCAGACGAATCAGCATATTCCCCCCAGAGGGCCCGGTGTCCGATCAGGATGGGCCGGCGAAAGTACGAGGGCGCGAAGGACCCCCGGCCTGCAGGAATCCCCTCGCGCCCTCGACTTCCAGAGCCGCTTCGCTCCGGCCGACAGGGCAACCCGCAC
Source organism: Gemmatimonadales bacterium (assembly GCA_035249765.1). Taxonomy (GTDB): domain Bacteria; phylum Gemmatimonadota; class Gemmatimonadetes; order Gemmatimonadales; family GWC2-71-9; genus JABFSM01. Next base: position 4,809 of record DATFGC010000176.1, read on the forward strand.
CGCTCTGCGAGCGCCATGTTTGTACGAAAAAAGGCGCCACCGCGTCTCAATCGACGGGTAGCGCCTTCGTCTGATGGTTCTGCTGCTCCATCCGACAAGGCTGACGCCCTGGTTCCGGCGTCTGCTCGAATCATTCTACAAACTTGAGTTCCACCACGCAAGCCCCCAACTTCGAGCATGATTCCGCCCGAACGAACCCAGGAACGGCGGGAAGTGACCGACATTCGGCCAGTCCCCCCGACTGCGCGCTGGCGGCCGTTCTGGACGGCGAGTGGATGGGCCCTGATCGCCATGGGCGGAGCTGCGGTCATCGGGTGGATTCTCACCGTCCGGATCCTGGTCCAGCCCATCGAAACCCGGGCTCCCCTTCGTCCGGCGGCCGCGCTCGGACTCTTTGCCCTCGGTGTGGCGGCGCTGGCCTTCGATCGGGGACTCCGCCGCACCGCGCTGGTTCTGGCCACCACCGGCGCGGGCATCGGTCTCATCGGTCTCTTCGAGCTGGTCACCGGCAGCAGTCTTGGCCTCGACGGGCTTCCCCTTCGTCCCGACCTCGAAGCGCTGATTGGGAGGCCTGGTTCGTCTCAGGTGCCGTTCTCCACTGCCTGGGGGCTTATTCTGGGCGGCGCCGGCATCGTCGCAGTCGTTACCGGTCTCAAGCGGCCCTCCGGCGCCTTCGTCGTCGGCGTCATCGCATCCGTCCTCGGCGCGCTCGGGTTTGCCCTGTTGCTGGCCCAGGCGATCGGGTTCTCGCCCGGGATCCAGTTCGGTCCGGTGGTGGGATCGGGCCCGCAGGCGGCGATCGGCCTCTTGTTGCTCGGCCTCGCGTTGGGATCGTCCGCCTGGACCCGGGACTGGACTCCCGCCACCTACCCCGCGTGGATTCCGCCGGCTGCGGGACTCGCCAGTCTCACGGCGGTGCTGTTCCTCTGGCGGGCCATGATTCAGGGACAGGATGCCGACGCCCGCACCCTCCTGGCGGCGGCGGCGGAGCGCGCCGAGACCCGGATCGGGGAGGGCATCAACCTGGTGAACTCCGCCCTTCGGCGGGTGGCCTGGTTCTCCTTTCCCTCGGTGGTCGGCACCGAGGAGTGGAACCGCTCGGTCCAGACCATGGTCAGCTCGGTGCCGGGGATGAGCGGCATCGCCTGGGTCGACGGCAACGGCAGTCGGGCCCTCCTGGTGCCGGTGCCGGAAGATTCTCTGACCCTGGTGACGCAGCTCAAGCTTCAGGTGGCGTCGCGCTCACCGCCGGCGCTGAGCCGTCCCGATTCGGTCTGGCATTTTTCGCTGGCGGATTCGGCCCAGACGCTGGGGATCGCGGTGCCCCGCTGCGATCTCTCGACCTGCGATGGTTTCGTGATCGGACTGATCCGGGGTGACCGGCTGCTCCAGCCGATCCTGGCGGACACCGTGGACGGCTACCATCGCATGGTCTCCTGGCGAGGCCGGACCATCGTGACATCGGGATTCGGGCCAGCCCGAGGCAGTGAGATGGTTCATCGCGGCTTGATGTCGGTGGATGAAATGGCCTGGGAGGTGGTGGTCTGGCCCACCGGTGGAGGCTCTCCCGGTCCGGGGGGAGGTCTCTCCGGCCTGGTCCTCGCGTTCGGCCTGCTGCTTTCCGGGTTGCTCCCCGTCTCGCTCCAGCTGGGCCGGACGCTCCAGACCAATGCTCGCACCGCCGAGCTGGCCCGGCTCCAGCTCCTGCTGGGACGCTCGATGGACCGGGCCTGGTCCTGGGAAGTTCCCGCCCGCGCCGACGGCGAGCCCGCGCTCGAGTCCTCCACCCGCGGACAGGAGCTCCGCAAGGGGCGCTGGACCGAGCTGGTGCACCCCGACGACCGGCGCAGGGTCGAAGCGCTGCTTTCCGCCCATCTCGACGGCTGGAGCCACGTCTTCGAGGCGCAGTACCGGATTCAGGACGCCGCCGGCGAGTGGAGCTGGCGGGTCGACCGGGGGCACGTATCCGAGCGGGGGCCCTACGGGACTCCGCTGCAGATGCTCGGAGTGAGCGGAGACGTCAGCGAACGCCGGCGGGTGGATGAGGAACGGGAACGCAGCGAGCGGCGGTTCCGGGCCATGTTCGACAGTGCCTATCAGTTCCAGGCGCTGCTCGACCTTGAGTGCCGGATCCTGGAAGCCAATCCCACCGCGCTCGAGCTGCTGCGGAACGAGACCAGCATCGACGCCCTGCGCGGGGTGGCGTTCTGGGACGCGGGCTGGTGGCCCGGCCCCGACGCCTCGGCCTGGGCCAGGACCGCCTGCGAGGCCGCGAAGTCGGGGCGCATCGTCAAGCAGGAGCTGGAAATGGCGACCCGCACCGGCCAGCGGGTGGTGATGGATTTCTCGGTCAAGGCGATTCGCGACGCGGAAGGCCGGGTGGCCCAGCTCCTGGTGGAAGGGCGGGACATTACCGCCCGGCGCCGCGCCGAGGCCGAGCTGCGGGAGGTGGAGACCCTGACCACGATGGGCAGGATCGCGGCCCGGGTGGCGCACGAGATCAATAATCCGCTGGCCGGCATCCAGAATTCGTTCCTGCTGCTCCGCGACGCGATCCCGACCGACCATCCCCACTATGCCTACGTCGGCGCGATTGAGCGGGAGATCCGGCGGATCGCCGACGTCACCCGGCAGCTCTACGAGACCTACCGCCCCGATACCGACGGCACCGGACAGTCCGGCGTCCGCACTCTGATCGGCGACGCAGTCGCCTTCCTGCAGCAGGTCAACCGTCCCACCAAGGTCCGGATCCACGCCGAGCTCGTGGGAGTCCCCTCGCTGGTCGCGATTCCCGAGTCGGTGCTCCGGCAATCGGTGTACAACCTGGTCCAGAACGCCGTCGAAGCCTCGCCCCCCGGCGGCCTGGTGACGGTCCGGGCCCACACGGAGAACGGCTATTTTGTACTCCGGGTCCGCGACCAGGGCCCCGGTGTGCCGGCCGCCGCGCGCGGCCGGATCTTCGAGCCCTTCGTCACCACCAAGGGACGGGGTGCCGCGACCGGGGGCATGGGCATAGGATTGTCTCTGGTGCGCCGGTCGGTCGAAGCGATGGGCGGCACCATCGAGATCGAGGACCCGCCCGATGGCGGGGCCGAATTCGTCATCAGAATCCCCGTCGCTCAGGCGACGAACGGAGGCAACTCGTGAGTTCTCGCGGTCGCATATTGCTCGCCGATGATGAAGCCACCTTTCTGAACTCCACCGCCGAGCTCCTGCGGCGCGAAGGCTACGAAGTCGAGACCGTGTCGGATGGGGCCACCGCCCTGGAGCGCGCCGGAGCCGAGCGGTTCGATCTCTTGATTACCGACCTGGAAATGCCCGGGAACTCCGATCTGGAGCTGGTCCGGCGGATCGCCGAGACCAGCGGTGGCCTGCCGGTCATCATCCTCACCGGTTTTCCGGCGGTGCGTTCCGCAGTGGCCTGCATCGAGCTCCCGGTCGCGGCCTACCTGGTCAAACCGGTGGTGTTTCCCGAGCTGCTCTCCCGGGTGGATGCCGCGGTGGCGCGGTTCCGGTCCTACCGTGCGCTGGAGAGCGCCGAGCACCGGCTGCGGGACTGGCGGCGGGAGTTCGAGGGTCTGAGCAAGGTCCAGCGCGGCCCGCAGGCCGACGGGCCGGCAGTGGACATGTTCCTGTCGCTCACCCTGAGAAACGTGATGGGATCGCTGGTGGACCTGGACCAGCTGGGGCGGGCGCTCACCGGCCACTCGGTCAAGGAGCATCCCTGCCAGTTGATGAACTGCCCCCGGGGCTCCCAGCTGGAAGAGGCGGTGCGGGAAGTCATCGCGGTGCTGGAAGAAACCAAGAGCGCATTCAAATCGAAGCGCCTGGGCGAGCTGCGCCACAAGCTTGAGCTTCTGCTGGAGCATGTCTGAAACCGGGCTGTGCAGGCCGGGGGCAGTGAGGCGTCTTATCGGATTGCCAGAGCAAAAATAGAGTTGCTCCCCTGCGGGTGGAGCCACCTTGTCGGACGACGGCCCTGGGCCGCGTGAGACGAAGGCGCGTCGGTGCTCTCCTGGCGGAGAGCGCTCGCGCCTTTGCTGCTGCTGATCACCCGGCGTGGCGATTGCGAGCTCGGTCGTGCTGACGCGATCCCCGCCGTGCTTCAATAGATGCTGTCGTCTCTGGACCAATCCGCCCTTCGCCGCGATCCCGAGCTGTCGCGCCGGAGGGCGGATTTGGCATGGCTCCTTGACTCCGGGCCCCGGCGGATAAATCTTTACCCGCTTTCGAGTTACGCTCTCGAACCCCGGCCCGATGACCACGACCGCAGAGCGCCCGGCCCCCCCGATTCCCGCCGGGCTCACCCGGGACCAGCTGATCGAGCTCTATTACTTCATGCGGCTGACCCGGTCGCTGGAGGAGAAGCTGGTCAATCTCTACCGGCAGACCAAAGTGGTCGGGGGACTGTTCCGCTCGCTGGGGCAGGAGGCCGACGCAGTGGGAAGCGCGTACGCGCTGGACCGCTCCCAGGGGGACATCCTCTCCCCCCTGATCCGGAACCTCGGCTCCATGCTGGTGCAGGGAGCCACGCCGCTCGAGGTGCTGCGGCAGTATATGGCCAAGGCGGAGAGTCCGACCCGGGGCCGCGAGCTGAACATCCATTTCAACGACCTGGAGCGCGGTTTCCTGGGGCAGATCTCCCACCTGGGCGACATGGTTCCCGTCATGGCGGGGGTCACCCTGAGCTTCAAGATGCGGCGGCAGCGCCGGGTGGGTCTGGTGTACGTGGGCGACGGGGCCATGAGCACCGGGGCGTTCCACGAAGGGATCAACTTCGCGGCGGTGCAGCGGCTCCCGCTGGTGGTGATCGCGGAAAACAACGGCTACGCCTACTCCACCCCGCTGTTCCGGCAGACCGCGGTCGGCCAGCTGGTGGAAAAGGCCGCCGGCTACGGAGTGCGCGGAGAGCAGGCCGACGGCAACGACGTGCTGGCGGTGTACCAGGTGACCCGGGCCGCAGTGGAGCGGGCCCGGGCGGGCGAAGGCGTCACCCTGATCGAGTTGCTTACCTACCGGCGCAAGGGACACGCGGAGCACGACAACCAGTCCTACGTCAGCCCGGAAGAGCTCACGGCCTGGGCCGCCAAGGATCCGATCGACCGCTACCTGCGCCAGCTCACCGAATCGGGCTGGGCCACGCCCGACGAGCTTTCCGCCATCGACCAGCGGATTGCCGCGGAGATCGACGCCGCGGTCGCGCGGTGTGAGAACGAGCCGATGCCGGAGCCCGGCACCGCGCTCGATGGGGTGCTGGTGACGCCCTCGAGGGCCGAGCTCGAGTGGTACCGGAGGCTCGATGCCTGAGGTCACCTACCTCGAAGCCCTGAAGGACGGGCTCGCCGAGGAGATGGCCCGGGACGAGAGGGTGTTCGTCCTGGGCGAGGATGTCGGCGCCTTCGGGGGCGCATTCAAGGTGACCGAAGGACTCCAGCAGCGCTTCGGCGAGGACCGGGTCATCGATACGCCGATCGCTGAAACTGCGATCGTGGGTGCGGCGGCCGGCGCCGCCCACATGGGGCTCCGCCCGGTGTGCGAGATGCAGTTCATCGACTTCATCTCCTGCGCCTACTCCATCCTGACCAACTACGTGGCGACCGCGCGCTACCGCGCCGGGCTCGCGACCCCGATGGTGGTGCGGGGCCCCTCGGGTGGGTACGTCCGGGGTGGCCCCTTTCATTCCCAGAATCCGGAAGCGGCGTTCCTCCACACCCCGGGGCTCAAGATCGTCGCCCCGGCGACCGCCCGGGACGCCAAGGGCCTGATCAAGGCGGCGATCCGCGATGAGGACCCGGTGCTCTACTTCGAGCACAAGTACCTCTACCGCCGGATCAAGGAAGACCTGCCGGCCGGCGAGGACCTGCTGACCCCGATCGGCGAGGCCCGAGTGGCCCGGGAAGGCCGGGACCTGTCGGTGATCACCTGGTCGGCCATGCTCTGGAAATCCCTGGAGGCCGCCGAGCGGCTGGAGCGGGAAGACGGACTCTCGGTCGAAGTGCTCGACCTCCGCACCCTGATGCCGATGGACGACGCCGCGATCGCGGCGACTGTGCGCAAGACCAACCGGGTCCTGATCGTGCACGAGGATACCCGGACCGGTGGCGTCGCGGGGGAGATAACCGCGCGGATCAACGACCTGGCGTTCGAATGGCTCGACGCGCCGGTCAAGCGGGTCTGTGCCCACGACGTGCCGCTGCCTTACGCGCCGACCCTGGAAGATTTCGTGCTGCCGCAGGTGGACGACGTGGTTGCGGCGGCGCGCTGGCTGGCCAGATACTAGGGGCTGGATGCTGGATGCTGGTGAGGCGACTCCAGCAACAAGCATCCAGGGTCCAGCCCCCAAACTTGGAGTTCCGCGCATGGCAAAGATCGACGTCCCCATGCCCCAGATGGGCGAGTCCATCGCCGAGGGCACCCTGTCCAAGTGGCTCAAAAAGGTGGGCGACCCGGTCAAGCGCGACGAGCCGATCTTCGAGATCTCCACCGACAAGGTGGACGCCGAGATCCCCGCGCCCGCGGCCGGTGTGCTGGCCGAGATCCTGGTTCAGGAAGGGCAAACCGTAGCGGTCCAGACGGTGGTCGCCCGGCTGGAGACCGACGCGGCGGCGCAGCCTTCAGCCGTCAGCCCTCAGGCCCCCCCCGAGCGGAGCGAGGGGCCGTCCAGCCGTCCAGCCGTCAGTCCGCAGCCTGCGGCTGCGAGCCCTCAGCCATCAGCCGTGAGCCCTCGGCCGGCAGCCGTCAGCCCTCAGCCATCAGCAATCAGTCAAAAACCGGCGCCACCGTCCCCAGTCCCCAGTCCCCAGTCCCCAGCCCCCAGCTCACTGGAGGAGCGCCTCCGCACCAAGTCCAGCCCGCTGGTCCGCAAGATCGCCGCGGAGCACAACCTCGACATCACCGGCATTCCGGGATCGGGCCTCGCCGGGAGGGTCACCAAGAACGACGTCCTGTCGTTCCTCGAAGCCGGGCCGAAATCCCCGGCCCCCAGTCCCCAACCCCCCAGCCCCGACGGTGTCCGCGTCGTCGCCGGTCCCGTGGTCGAGCCGTGGGAAGGCGACCGGGTCGAGCCCTGGTCGCGGATCCGCAAGCTGACCGCCGATCACATGATCATGTCGCGCCGGGTCTCGGCGCACGTGTACAGCCTGATCGAGGTGGATTATACCCGGGTCGCCGGGGTCCGCGGCCGCCAGAAGGCGGCCTACGCCGAGCGGGGGGTCAATCTGACCTTCCTGGCATTCATCGCGTCGGCGGTCGCCCGGAATCTCCGCAAGCATCCGGTCGTGAATGCCTGCGTCATGGGCGAGAGCACCATCTACCGCCGCGATGTCAATCTCGGCATCGCGGTGGCGCTCGACTGGGGCCTGATCGTGCCGGTGATCCGGCACGCCGACGAGCTGAACCTGCTCGGCACCGCCCGGGCGATCAACGACCTGGCGGAGCGGGCCCGCGCCAAGAAGCTCTCTCCCGATGAAGTGCAGAAGGGCACCTTCACGATCACCAACCCCGGAGTCTTCGGGACCCTGGTCGGACTGCCGATTCTCAATCAACCCCAGGCTGCCATTCTCGCGGTGGGGGCGATCGTCAAACGCCCTGCGGTGGTGCAGGCGGCCGACGGCAGCGACAGCATCGCGATCCGGACGATGGGAACCCTGGCGATGTCGTTCGATCACCGGATCGTGGATGGGGCCGACGCCGATCGCTTTCTCGCCGATCTGCGCAAGACACTGGAGGAGTTTCCGGAAGACGCGGGGTAATCCACCGGGGGGGGCTTCGGCCCGGGAGGAGGGTCATGGCGGGACGCACCATCGAGGTGAACGGCGAGCAGTGGGAGGTCTCTTCCACCGGCCGGATCACCCAGTACGGGAAGGATGAATTCGGGCTCCGCTTCACCCGCCGGGTTCCCGAGCCGGTGGTGGACCGGGTGGTCCGCTATTCGCCCCGGCTCTCGAAGAATCGCGAATCGGCGCTGGCCCAGCTGAGCGATGCCGATCTCGCCGGGCTGCTCAAGGTGTCCCAGCCCGGGTGGACCACGCCGGACCTGGGGTACCTCCGCTGAACCCCACCGCGCCGATCGATCTGCATCTCCACTCGAACGCCTCCGACGGGTTGCTCCCGCCGGCCGGCGTGGTGCAGCGCGCCGCCGCGCTCGGGCTCGCCGCCATTGCGCTCACCGATCACGACACCATCGCGGGCGTGGCCGAGGCGCAGGCCGAGGGGGCGCGCCGGGGGGTGCGGGTGGTGAGCGGCTGCGAGTTCTCCACCGCGGCGCCCTGGGGCGAGATGCACGTGCTGGGGTATTTCCTGCCGATCAACGACCCCAGGCTGGAGGAATTTCTGGTCCGCTGCCGGGAGGACCGGGTGCGCAGGGGCCGGGAAATGGTGGAGGGCCTGCAGGCCTGGGGAGTGGACGTGTCGTTCGAAGATCTGGCGCTGGAGGCATCCAACGCCGCCATCGGCCGGCCCCACCTGGCCCGCGTGCTCGTCAAGCTCGGCAAGGTCGCCAGCATCGACGATGCCTTTCATCAGTGGCTGGGACGGGGGCGGCCGGCCTACGTGGAAAAGCGGCTCCCCACCTTCCGCGATGTGGCGGAGCTGGTGCACAGCGTGGGCGGCATCGTGTCGGCGGCCCACCTCAAGGAACGGGGAACCCGACCGATTCTCACCGCCTTCAAGGCCGAGGGGCTGGACGCCGTGGAGACCCGCCATCCCAGCCACAGCGAAGAGGCCCGGGCCCGGATCACCGGGCTCGCGGCCGCGCTGGGATTGCTCCGCACCGGCGGGAGTGACTGGCACGGCGAGGCCGCCGGGGAAGGCTCCCACGCCATGCTGGGCTCGCAGCAGGTCCCCTCGGAGTGGCTCGAGATTCTCGACCAATCCCAGCGAAAGCGAGGCGCTGTGGGATGAGCGGCCCGCCCGCCCCGCTGCGCGATGTGGCCATCATCGGGGGCGGGTGCTACGGCAGCTTTTACGCCGGCCAGCTGCTGACCGCCTGCCGGCGGGGCGGGCTCTCGGTCCGCCGCATCCTGGTGGTCGATCACGATCCCCAGTGCGCCGGCGCCAGGCTTTCGGGCAGCGAGCTGGTGGTTTCCGACTGGGCCGGGTTCCTGCGCGGTTTTCTCGACGCCGAGCCTCCCGCTCCGGGCCAGCCCGACGACGCCGTGGTGCCCTCACCGCTCATGCCCCACCTGATGGCCGGATGGCTGGCGGAAACCGCGGCCCAGCGGTGGCCCGATCGGTCGGTGGCGCTGGTCCCGCCGGATCAACCGCTCGGCACGCCCTACGACACCCTGGGGCCCGACGGGACCCGGTACGTATCGTTTGCCGACTGGATCTGTCCCACCCACTGCATCGAGCCGCTGGTGTGCCCGATGATCCGGGCCCCCCGGACCTGGGAAATGTCGGAGGCGCTCGCCAGCTATACCGCAACCCTGGCGCTCCGGCGGCCGACCGCCGGGCCTGCGCTGTTCACGACCCGGCATCACGCCTACGGGGTCGGGATGTTCGGCGCCGGGGAAATCCGCGCCAGCCGGGCCGAGGTGCTCGCCGCGGGCGCGGCCCATGTCGCGGTGGACGTCGTGGTCGGCACGATCTCCGCCTGTCACGGCGCGGTCAGCCTGCTTCGGATCGGAGCCCCTCGTGACGGGTCACCCGATTAAATTGATCCGCTCATGACATCATCCGATCTCGATCTCCTCATCGTCGGCGGCGGGCCCGCCGGCCTCTGCGCCGCCATGTACGCCGGCCGGGGCATGCTGAAGGCGGTGCTGCTGGAGCGGGGCATTCCCGGCGGCGAGCTCCTCAACACCGAGAAAGTGGAGGACTATCCCGGCTTCAGCACCATCCTGGGCCCCGAGCTGGCGGCCCGGATGACCGAGCATGCCCAGGCCTTCGGCGCCGATATCCGGATGGAAAACGTCGAAGGCATCTATCGCCTGTCGGACGGCACTTTCCGGGTGACCACCAGCTCGGGCGCCGAGTTCCTCGCCCCCACCGTCATCCTCACCGCGGGAGGGACCCCCACCAAGCTCGGGGTTCCCGGGGAGCTCGAGTTCGCCGGGAAGGGAGTCTCCTACTGCGCGGTGTGCGACGGCGCCTTCTTCAAGGGGGAGACCATCGCGGTGGTCGGGGGCGGCGACGCGGCGGTGGAAGAGGCCGACTACCTGACCCGCTACGCCGCCAAGGTGTACATCATCCACCGGCGGGACGAGTTCCGGGCCTCCAGGCTCATCCAGGAGCGGGCCCTGGCCAATCCGAAGATCGAGCCGATCTGGAACACCCGGGTTCTCGAGATGCGGGGCGACGCGCGCGGACTCAAGGAGCTGGAGCTGGAGAGCACCCTCACCGGCAAGCGGATGCTGCTCACCGCCACCGGCTGTTTCGTATTCATCGGCTTCAAGCCGAACACCGGGCTGGTGATGGATCACGCCGAGCACGACGCCAACGGCTATCTGCGCACCGACGACCGGATGATGACCAGCATTCCGGGGCTCTTTGCCGCGGGCGACCTGCGGGCCCAGCTGACCCGCCAGGTGTCCACGGCGGTCGGCGATGCCACGACGGCGGCGATCGCGGTCGAGAAGTACCTCACCGAGCGCCGCTCGCTGGCGGGGGCCTAGCGATTCCGGACCGGACGGGGGAATTGCTCCAGGTCATCCCGCTTCCCAACGGCTCGTTCGACGAGAACTGCTACCTGGTCTACCAGCCCGGGTCTCCCGACACGGTGCTGGTCGATCCGGGAGAGGAGGCCGAGCGGTTTCTCGCGGAAGCGGCCCGGCGGGACCGCCGGATCACCGCGATCTGGCTCACCCACGCCCACCTCGATCACATCGCCGGCGTGTCCGCGGTGCACCGGGCCTCCGGCGCCACGATTCACCTTCACCCCGCCGATCGCCCGCTCTACGAGGGCCTGCCGGAGCAGGGGCGCTGGTTCGGGCTCGAGCTGGATCCGCCCCCGTCTCCCGACGTGATGCTGCACCACGGCCAGCCTCTCGGCGTCGGCGACTTCTTTTTCGAGGTCCGGCACCTGCCCGGCCACTCGCCGGGGCACGTCTGCTTCACTGGGGACGGAATGGTGCTGGGCGGAGACGTGCTGTTCGAGGGCTCGATCGGGCGGAGCGATCTCCCCGGCGGAGATCTCGAGGCCCTGCTCAGCGGGATTCGGAGAGAGCTGCTGGTCCTTCCCGATGCCACCATCGTGTATCCGGGGCACGGGCCCGCCACCACCATCGGGCGGGAGCGGGAGGGGAATCCCTTTCTGGTGGGGCGGTAGGTTGAAGGGCGGCTGGACGGTAGGTTTGCTGAAGGCTGATGGCTGACGGCTGACGGCTTCACCCCACAGGACGACATGGAATTCCGGACTGAGAAGGATCCTCTCGGCGAAAAACAGGTTCCCGCCGACGCGCTCTACGGCATTCAGACCCTGCGGGCGGCGGAGAACTTCCCCATCTCCGGCCTCCGGCCGCTGCCCGCCTTCGTGGACGCGGTCATCTGGATCAAGAAGGCCGCGGCCCTCACCCACCGCGATACCGGGCGGCTGGACCCCCGGCTGGCCGACGCGATCGTGCAGGCGGCCGACGAGGTGCTTGCGGGGCAGCACCGCGACCAGTTCGTGGTGGATGTCTACCAGGCGGGCGCCGGCACCAGCCACAACATGAACTGCAACGAGGTGCTGGCCAACCGGGCCAACGAGCTGCTCGGCGCCGCGCGGGGCAGCTACGCGCCGGTGCATCCGAACGACCACGTGAACATGGCCCAGAGCACCAATGACGTGATCCCGACCGCGATGCGGCTCGCCACGCTGGCGACCCTGCCATCGCTGCTCGACGCGATGCAGGGGCTGGCGGAGTCGTTTCTCGCCAAGGGGCAGGAATTCGACGATATCATCAAGTCGGGCCGCACCCACCTGCAGGACGCGACGCCGATTCGTCTGGGCCAGGAGTTCATGGCCTGGGGCCGCACCGTGGCCCGGCACCGGGCCAAACTGGCCGAGGCCAGCGAATGGCTCCGGCCGATGAACATCGGCGGGACCGCGGTCGGCACCGGGCTCAACGCCGAAGCCGATTATCCTCGCCTCGTGGTGGAGCATCTCCGCAGCATCACCGGGCTGGACCTGCGGGAAGCCCAGGACCGGATCCAGCTCATGCAGTCCATGGGCGACATCGCCACCATGAGCGGGGCGGTGCGGGCCTGGACCCTCGATCTCAACAAGATCGCCAACGACCTGCGGCTGCTGGCGTCCGGGCCCCGGACCGGGCTGGCCGAACTGCTGCTTCCGGCGGTCCAGCCGGGCTCCAGCATCATGCCGGGCAAGGTGAATCCCTCCATTCCGGAAATGGTGAATCAGGTGTGTTACCAGGTCCTCGGCTTCGATACCACCGTCGCGCTGGGGTCCGAAGCCGGTCAGCTCCAGCTCAACGTGATGATGCCGGTCATCACCCACAACATGGTGTTCGGGCTCATGATCCTGGCCAATGCCACCCGGGGGCTCGACCAACGCTGCGTGCAGGGCATCGCGGCCGACGCGGAGCAGTGTGCCCGCTGGCTGGAGCGGAGCCCGGCGCTGGTTACCGCGCTGGCGCCCAGGATCGGCTATGCGGCCGCGGCGGCTCTCGCCAAGGAGGCGCTCGCCACCGGCCTCACGGTGAAGGAGCTGGTGATCCGGAAAAAGCTGCTGGAGGGAAAGGAGCTCGAGGAGGTGCTCGATCTCCGGGCGATGACCGAGCTCGGGGTGCCGGGCGGAAAGGGGCTCCCCGGGGGCGGATGAGCGCTCAGCGGGAGAGGGTGTCCACCGGGGTCCGTCCCAGGAAGGCGGACCGCACCAGCAGCCAGCGCTCGACCACCACCCTGGGCGGCACGGTGCGGTGGGCGTGGACACAGGCGGCCTGGAATTCCTGGACCAGGGTCGGCGCGATCGGATTATAGAAGACGGTGCAGGTGGCCGAGGTGAAGGTGGTTCCCCTGGGCGGCAGATTCACCATCCGGGCCTCGGAGCGCATCAGCCGCATCGTCAGCGAATCGATCAGAAACGACCCCGCCCAGTCCACGCTCCGGATCTCGGCGCGCGGCGCGAACTCGATCCGGTACCCGGGAAAGCCCTCCACCGTGGTATCCCGACCGGCGTACCAGAAGCAGTGCGACTTGCGGAATTCCTCCCGGGCCAGGTCCGAGGTCGTGAAATACTTGGCGTTCTCGGTGCGCCCCCGGGGCGGGTTGAGAGGAAGCACCCGCCCTTTCCGGTATCCCGTCAGGCTTCTGCTGTCGTAGTGCACCGTATCGATCCAGCCGCCGACCCGCTGCCGGGTCGAATCGAGGATGGTGGTGGCCCGCTGGAAAGCGACCCGGAACGGATAGGAGCGCTCCATCGCGAGGAGCCGCTCGGCGTTCTTGAAGGCCTCGTCGAGGATGGATCCCCCTTCCGCATCCGCTCCCAGCTCCTCGACGCCGGTGCACACGCTCCCGTGGACCACCACTTCGGGGAGCACCACCGCCTGCCGGGCGAGGTGCACGGTGAGGGAGGTGGTCCGGTCCCGGGCGCCCGGCACCGTGATCCGCACCGGACGGTACCCGATCTGCTGAACCCGCAAGGTGATCTCGCCGCGGCCCAGGCCGGTCAGCGTGAAACGTCCCGATTCTCCCGCGAACACCTGCTGATCCTTTCCTACCACGATCACCAGCGCGTAGCTCACCGGCGCGCCCGAAGCGCTGTCGCGCACGATGCCGGTGAGCACCGCTTCGTCCCGCTCCTGGGCCGCCAGGCCGGCGACGGATCCCCCGGCGGGCACCAGCAGGGCAGCGAGGAAGACGGATGGAACGGTGATGCCCATGCGGGAAAGCTACCGCTCTTCCCCGGGTATGGGAGCGCCCGGATCTTTCCCGAGGAACTCGCGATTCACCAGCAGCCAGCGCTCGACCACAATCCGCCGGGGCGGACCCCGCCTGGTCGACACGCAGCGGGCCTCATGCTCCTGGGGAAGACTCGGGAGGATCGGCCGGTAGAAGATGGTGCACACCACCGAGAGGACCTCGGTGCCCCGCCGGGGCAGGTTCACGACGCGGGCCTCGGTCCGGAGCAGGGACATCGAGGCCGAGTCCACCAGCAGCGAGCCGGCCCAGTCCACGGTGCGGACCTCGGGCCGGGGCGCAAACCCGATCCGGAAGCCGGTGAAGCCGGCCACGCTGTCCCGGCCGGAGTACCAGAAGCAGTGGGTGCGCTGGAACTCCGCTCGCGCGATGTCGGATGTCGTGAACGCGTTGATCCGCTCGAGGCGGGTCCCGGGCCGCTCCACTACCCTGCCGGCACGATAGGCAGACAAGGTGCGACTGTCCCGCCGAATGGTGTCGATCTCGCCGCCGATCCGCGCGTAGCTGGAGTCGAGGATGGTGGTGCCCAGCTGGTAGTGGAGCACGAACGGAAAGGCCCGTTCCAGGGTCAGGATGCGCTCGGCATTCTGATAGGCTTCCTCGAGAATCGTGCCGCCCTCGGGGGCCAGGGTGCCCGCTTCCCGCATTCCGGGACAGGCGCCCCCCAGTGCGACCAGCTCGGGAAGCACCAGGGCTCGCCGTCGCATCGACACCGCGAGCTCGGCCGTCGCCGCTCCCGCTTCCGTCTCGGCCGCCACCCGGAGGTCGAGGGTAACCGGGTGATAGCCGATCTGGCGTACCCGGAGACCGACCCGGCCCGCGCCGACTCCGCTCAGCCGGAACCGGCCGGACGAGCTCGCAAACACCTGCTGTTGTCCCCCGGCCAGCTCCACCAGGGCGTACCCCACCGGCTCCCCGGTGCTGCTGTCGCGAACCACGCCGCTCAGAATGCCCCGCCGCGCCACGACCGGGACCTGAGCTTCGCCGGGAACCGCCCGAAGCGCGAGGAGGAGCAGCAGCAGCGGGGGCAGGCGCATGGGGAGAAAGCTACCGGGCCGAGGCCGGGTTGTCCCGCCCTGCCCGGGAGGGGATATTGCATGCATGCGGGTGACCACCTGGACTGAATACAGCCTGATCATCGCCCTGCACCTCGGCAAGCGCCGGCGCGGAGCGCCCGATCCGATCGCGGCTCGCGAGCTGGCGGAAATCGAGCGGCTTCCCTCCGACTATGTCGAGCAGATCCTGCTCCGGCTGCGCCGGGCGGGGCTGGTGGAGAGCGTCCGCGGGGCGCGGGGCGGCTATTACCTCGCCCGGGATCCGGTCAGCATCACGGTGCACGACGTGATGGCGGCCTCGGAGCACCAGACCTTCGAAATCAACTGCCTCAATCACCCGGTCGATGCCGAACGGTGCAGTCCGGGCACCGCCTGCTCGATCCGCCCGGTGTGGCACGCGCTGCAGCGGCGGGTCGACGAGCTGCTCTCCGGCATCACCCTCGCCGATCTCCTCACCGATCAGCCGGCGGCTCCCGAGCTGGTGACGATCGCCCCGTCGGAGAGCTGAAACGCTCACTTCCCAGGAGCTGATTCGCTACGCCCGGCACCTGACGCTCGGAGAAATCGGCGTCGCCGGGCAGGAACGGCTGGCTGGCGCGCGGGTGCTGCTGGTGGGAGCCGGCGGGCTCGGCTCGCCCGCGGCGCTGTACCTTGCCGCCGCGGGCGTGGGCACCCTGGGCATCGTGGACGCCGACCGGGTGGACCTGACCAACCTCCAGCGCCAGGTGCTTCACGGGACGGCCGCGGTGGGCAGCGCGAAGACCGAATCGGCCCGGGAGCGGCTCGCTGATCTCAATCCGCACGTGCAAGTCGTTCCCCATCCGGTCCGGCTCACCTCGGAGAACGCGCTCGAGATCCTCGGGGCCTATGACTTCGCCCTCGACGGGAGCGACAATTTCCCTACCCGCTACCTCGTGAACGACGCCTCGCTGCTGCTGGGCAAGCCCTACGTCTACGGGAGCATCTTCCGGTTCGACGGACAGGTGTCGGTGTTCGGTGCGCCGGACGGTCCCTGCTACCGCTGCCTCTTTGCCGAGCCGCCTCCCCCCGATCTGGTGCCCGGCTGCGCCGAAGCGGGGGTCCTCGGCGTGCTGCCCGGCATGGTCGGGAGCCTGCAGGCGCTGGAAGCGATCAAGTGGATTCTCGGGGTGGGCGAGTCCATGGTCGGCCGCCTCCTCCTGGTGGACGCGCTCCGGATGCGCTTCCGGGAGATCGCCCTGCGGCGGGACCCGGAATGCGCGGGGTGCGGCCCCCATCGCAGCATCACCGGTCTGATCGACTACGAGGCCTATTGCGGCTTGGGCTCACCGGAGAGCGATCAGCAGCCCGAGGTGAGCGTGGGCGAGCTGCGGCAGGGGCTCCAGAGCCGGGAGCTGCTGGTCGTCGACGTGCGGGAGCCCTGGGAATGGGAAATTGCCCGAATTGAGGGGAGCCGGCATCTGCCGCTGGGTGAGCTGCCCGGCCGGCTGGGCGAGCTGGATCCGCATGCCGAGATCGTCACCGTCTGTCACAAGGGAAAGCGCTCCCTCCAGGCGCAACAGCTTCTGCAAGGTGCGGGATTCCGGGTCCGAAGCCTGGCCGGCGGGATCGATGCGTGGGCGGAGGTGGCGGAGCCGGGGATGGCGAGATACTGAAAACGCAAAGACCGAAAGACGCAAAGACGGAAAGACGCAAAGAGGGGTTGAGCCGGGGGCGGGGAGGGCGGACTCAACGCGGAGTGAAACGTTGCGTCCTTGCGTCTTTGCGTCTTCTGACTGAGGAATGCCGAAGGGGGGACTCGAACCCCCACGGGCTTGCGCCCACTGCGCCCTGAACGCAGCGCGTCTACCAGTTCCACCACTTCGGCTTGGGCGCCAAAGGTAGGGGACCCCTCCCCGGGGGTCAAGCTGCGCGTTGCCCGCCCCGTTCGAGTGGCCTATCTTCCGATTCCAGAGCCACTTATGAACGAAAAACGCGGTGCCGCCGACCCCAAAGCCAGGATCTCCGTGGCACGGAATCCGCGGGCGACCTACGACTACCACCTCCAGGAGCAGTGGGAAGCGGGGATCGTTCTCACCGGCACCGAGGTCAAGAGTCTCCGGACCGGAAAGGCATCCATCAAGGAAGCATACGCGGTGCTCCGCCACGGCGAAGTCTGGCTCGAAGGGATGCACATCACCCCCTACGAGCAGGGCAACCGGTGGAATCCCGCCTCGCCGGTCCGGGCCCGCAAACTCCTGATGCACCGGCGGGAGATCGAGCGGCTGATCGGCGGGGTGGAGCAGAAAGGATTCACGCTGGTGCCGCTGGAGCTGTACTTCAGCCGGGGCCGCGCCAAGGTCGCCCTGGCGCTGGCCAAGGGGAAGAAGAGTCATGATCGTCGCGAAGACATCAAGCGCCGGATTGCCGACCGCGAAATGTCCCGGGCCCTGAAGAGCCACCGCTGATGCTCGCAGTCCTCCTGCTGGCGCTGGCGGGACCCCCGCCGCCCGGAAGCCCGGCTCCCCTTTCCATCGTGATCCGGTCCTCGCGGGGCGAGTCCCGGATCCCGGTGCAGCTCGATGCGTCCTCGGGCCCGGTCCTGCCCGCGCCCGCGGTTCTCCGTGCCCTGGGGGCCAGCGCCGCGCGGGGTGAGGGATGGGCCGAGGTCGCGATCACGGGACGCTCGTTCCGGTTCCTGCTGGGCGCGCCGCTCTACACTTTCGAAGGCAAGCTCCGGCCGCTCGCCGGGGCCGCCTCGGTCCGCCGGGATACCCTGCTGCTTCCCCTGCAGTTTCTGTCCGAAGTGCTTCCCCGGATCCTGGCCGACCGGTTCCGCTACGATGCCCGCGCCGCCCGGCTGATCGACAACGCCCCCGCGGCGGCCGCGGTGGATCCCGAGGCGCGCGACCCGAACCGGCTTCCCAACGGGCTCCGCACGGGTCATGTGGTGACGGTGGACGCCGGGCACGGCGGGGTCGATCCCGGCAATCCCGGTCTCTATTTCCCCCGCGGGCTCAAGGAAAAGCACATCACCCTGGAGCTGGCGCTGCTGCTCCGCGACGAGCTGCGGCAGCGCGGGGTGAAGGTGGTCATGACCCGCTCGCGGGATACCCTGATCGACCTCTACCAGCGGGGCAGCTACTGTACCCAGGAGTGCGACCTCTTCATCAGCATCCACATCAATTCGCTCAACAAGCGTCCCGGGTACACCAGGGTGCGCGGGTTCGAAACCTACTTTCTGGCCGAGGCGAAGACCGAGGACGCCGCCCGGGTGGCGCGGATGGAAAACGAAGCCGTGCGCTTCGACCGGTCCGGCAGCGACGCCGCGCGGCTCGGAGGACTCGACTTTCTCCTCAAGGATCTGCAGCTCAACGAGCACCTTCGGGAATCGGCGCGTGCGGCCGAGCTGGTGCAGTCCTACCTGCAGGAGGCCCACACCGGTCCGGATCTCGGCGTCAAACAGGCCGGACTCGTCGTGCTCACCACCGCCCGCCGTCCGTCCATTCTCGTCGAGGTCGGCTTCAGCACCAACCCGGAGGACGCCAAGCTGCTGACCACCCGGGCGAGCCAGAAGAACCTCGCCGCTTCGATGGCGGACGCGGTGGTGGCCTACCTCCTCGAATACGAGCGCAAAGTCGGGGAAGGCTCCGCCTCCGCCGTGACCGGGCGCGCGGGCACGCCGTGACGGCGCTGGATCTTTCCCGCGAACTCTTCGGCCACCGCTTTCAGAATCCGATTCTCCTCGCCGCCGGCACCGCCGGATACGGGCGCGAGCTCGATGGCGTGATGGACCTGGACCGGCTTGGCGGCCTCGTCACCAAGGCGGTGTCTCTTATGCCCCGGGCCGGCAACCGGGCGCCCCGGGTCGCCGAGTTTCCCGGCGGGATGCTCAACTCGGTGGGGCTCGCCAATCCCGGTCTCGCGGAGGTCCGGGCCCGGGATCTTCCCTGGCTGATCGGGCGGCTCCGCCGGGCCAGGATCCTGGTGAACATCGTCGGGTTCACCGAAGCCGAATACGCCGAGGTGATCGCGGGTCTGGAGGATCTCGAGGGCATCACTGCCTGGGAGCTCAACTTGTCCTGCCCCAATACCTCCGCTGGAGGGATCGAGTTCGGCGCCGACCCCGTTGCGGTGGCCCGGATTGTTTCCGGGTGCCGGGCGGTTACCCGGCGCGCGCTGATCGCCAAGCTCTCGCCGGTGCTCCCCGACATTCCGTCCATCGCGGCGGTCGCGGTCGGCGCCGGGGCCGACGGTATATCGGTCGTGAACACCATCCCGGGCTTCCTTGCGCGGGAGGGACTGCCGCGTCTGGGGAACGGCAGCGGCGGGGTGAGCGGGCCGGCCCTGCTTCCGGTTGGGCTGCTCGCGGTGCAGAAGGTAAAAGCCCGGCTGCCCGATATCCCGGTGATCGGGGTCGGGGGAGTGCGGAGCGGGGACGACGTCCGGCAGTACCTCGCGGCCGGCGCTTCCCTGGTGGCCATCGGAACCGCGCAGCTCGCCGATCCCCGGCTGCCCGAGCGGATCGTGGAGGAGCTGATGACCCATGGCTGAGCTGATCCTCGCGCTCGATCTCCCGGATCGCGGATCGGCGCTCGCCATGCTCGACCGGCTGCCCGCGCTCCGCTGGGTCAAGGTGGGCTCCCAGCTCATGACCGCCGAAGGACCGCCGCTGGTGCGGGAGCTGGTGTCGCGGGGACTCCAGGTGTTTCTCGATCTCAAGTGGCACGACATCCCCCACACCGTGGAGGGCGCGATCGCCGCCGCGCGGGTCCTGGGGGTGCGGATGGCGACGGTGCACACGCTGGGGGGACCGGTGATGCTGCGGGCTGCGGTCCAGGCTGCGGGCGGCCAGCTCGCGATCGTCGGAGTCACGGTGCTCACCTCGCACGACGAAGCCGAGTACGCCGCCACGCTCGACCGTCCCTCGGTCCGGCTGCTCGACGAGACCGCCCGGCTGGCGCGAAGCGCGATCGCCGCCGGCGTCGGCGGGGTGGTGTGCAGTCCATTCGAAGTGGAGCGGCTGCGCGCCGGCCTGGGTCCGGAGCCGTTGATCGTGGTGCCGGGGATCCGGCGGAGCGCCGACGGGGTCGGGGATCAGCGGCGAACCGCCACTCCGCGCGAAGCCGCCGCGGCCGGGGCCACCCACCTGGTCGTGGGACGGCCGATCCTCTCGGCCTCCGATCCCGGCGCGGCGCTCCAGGAATTCCTCTCCGCAGTGCAATAGCCGGCAAACCTCCCGGAACGTTGCGGCGCTCCCGCACTCCGGACTCCGCCGTCGATTCGCAAACTCCCTTCAGCACAGCAGTTCAAATCCGGCACGGTTATTGAGTTTTGAGCCTGCAAGTGAGGCCGCTCACTCCACTAACCCGGGGCGCCTGGTGACCAAACCGCTCAGGAATCTGTCACTCCAACCCACCTCGGCCTTCGAGCGAATGGGCCCCGGGCGTCCCGCGGGCTACATGCCGCTCCGGGGAAGGGAGGACCTGCTCTCGGCCCGGATTCTGGTGATCGACGATGAAGAGGCCAACGTCGTCCTGATGCGCCGGATCCTGGAGCGCGCCGGGTACGCGACCATCGCCGACACCAGTGACCCTGAGGAGGCCGCCGACCTGTGCCGGGCCTTTCAGCCCGATCTGATTCTTCTCGACCTGCACATGTCCCCGCTGGACGGATTCGGGGTGCTGGAACAGCTCGCACCGGTGATCCCCCGGGCCAGCTACCTCCCGATCCTGATGCTGACCGGCGACAGCTCGACCCCCTCGAAGAAACGGGCCCTCTCCCTGGGCGCCAAGGACTTCGTCACCAAGCCGTTCGATGTCCACGAGGTGCTGCTCCGGATTCACAATCTTCTGGTGCCTCGCTTCATGCACCTCGAGATGGCCGGGTACAACCAGCTGCTGGAGCGGCAGGTGCTGGAGCGCACCCTCGAGCTGGAGGAATCGCGGCTCGAGGTGCTGGAGCGGCTGGCCCGCGCGGCGGAATTCCGGGACGACGACACCGGGCAGCACACCCGCCGGGTCGGGCGGATTGCGCGAAGCATCGCCGAGGGGGTGGGCGCCAGCCGGTCGGAGGTGGATGTGATCGCCCGCGCGGCTCCGCTGCACGATGTCGGGAAGATCGGTGTCCCCGACCAGATCCTGCTCAAGCCCGGGAAGCTTACGCCCGAGGAATTCCAGGTGATGCAGCAGCACTCGAGCATCGGGGCGGAGATTCTGGCCGGGGGCCGCTCCTCCCTGATCCAGATGGCTGCCGAGGTGGCCCGGCACCATCACGAGCGATGGGATGGCAGCGGCTATCCGGCCGGCCTCAGCGGGAACGCGATTCCCCTGGCCGCGCGGGTGGTGGCGCTGGCCGACGTGTTCGACGCGCTGGCCCACACCCGGCCCTACCGGAAGGCCTGGCCGCTGGACGAGGTCCTGGCGGAGATCTACCGGCAGGCGGGAGCCCACTTCGATCCCCGGCTGGTGGACGCCTTCCGGCGCCTCCCCCACGCGGAGCTGATCTAGGCCGGGATTTTGTTCGGTATTTGTTCGCCAACCACTCCGGTCTTCCCCCGGTTTTTCCCTTTTCCCGTTTCCTCGCCAACTCGCTGGAACTGCTTCATCTAGCTCCTTGCGTGGGGGGTGGGTGCTGCCTATACTTCCGTGCTCTTCACCAAACGCCTTTGGGAGAAATTTCTGTGAAGGTGCGCTCGAGCGTCAAACCGATCTGTGAGCATTGCAAAGTGGTGAAGCGCCAGGGCGTGATCCGGGTGATCTGCAAGCGCAACCCCAAGCACAAGCAACGGCAGGGTTAACGATGGCTCGTATCTCCGGGGTTGACCTTCCGCGCGAGAAGCGCATCGAAATCGCGCTCACCTACATCTACGGGATCGGACGGCCCACCAGCAACCGGCTGCTGGCCGACTCCGGGATCGGGCCGGATACCCGGGTTCGCGATCTCTCGGATTCGGAAGTGGCGCGGCTTCGCCAGCTGATCGAGCGGAGCACCAAGGTGGAGGGCGCCCTGCGCACCGAAATCGCCATGAATATCAAGCGGCTCATGGATATCGGCACCTACCGGGGCTCTCGCCACCGGAAGGGTCTGCCGGTCCGGGGCCAGCGTACCCATACCAACGCGCGCACCAAGAAGGGGCCGCGCCGCGCCATCGCGGGCAAGAAGAAGGCGACGAAGAAGTAACCTATGACCAATCCCGAAACGCCGGCCCAGTCCGCTGCGCCTGTCCCGTCTGTCCCGCCCGCCGCGCCGGTCAAGGCGCCGGTCAAGAAGGGCAAGAAAGTCGTCGAGTCCGAGGGCATCGCCCACATCTCGGCGACGTTCAACAACGTGCTCATCACCATCACCGACATGCGGGGCAACACCATCGCCTGGGGGACTGCCGGGAAGGCGGGCTTCAAGGGCTCCAAGAAGAGCACGCCCTTCGCCGCCACAGTGGCCGCCGAGAACGTCGGCCGGGAGGCGATGAACCTGGGGGTGCGGAAGCTGCACGTCCTGGTGCAGGGCCCCGGCAGCGGCCGGGAGTCCGCCATCCAGGCGCTGGCCTCGGTCGGCCTCCGGGTGGTCTCGATCAAGGACGTCACCCCGATTCCCCACAACGGGTGACGCCCGCCCAAGAAGCGCAGGGTCTGAGCCATGTCGCGATATACCGGTCCCGCCTGCCGGCTTTGCCGCCGCGAAGGCACCAAGCTGTTCCTCAAGGGCTCCCGCTGTCTCACCGAGAAGTGCGCCGTCGAGCGCCGGGGCTATCCGCCGGGACAGCACGGCCAGGCCACCAGCGGCCGGGGCGGGCGCAAGATGTCGGAGTACGCGCGCCAGCTGCGTGAAAAGCAGAAGGTCAAGCGGATTTACGGACTGTCGGAGACCCAGTTCCGCAACACCTTCGATCGCGCCAGCCGGGAGCAGGGGGTCAAGGGCACCAACCTGCTGATCGCCCTGGAGACCCGGCTGGACAACATCGTGTATCGCATGGGCTTCGCCACCAACCGCAAGGGCGCCCGCCAGCTGGTGCGCCATGGCCACGTCCAGGTGAACGGGGAACGGGTGGACATTCCCTCCTACCGGGTCGTCCCGGGCGAGGAAGTGCGGGTGGCCCCGGAGAGCCGGGATCTGGTGCCGGTCAAGATCGCGCTGGAAGGCGCGACCCGCGGTGCGCCGATGACCTGGCTGTCGGTGGACACCGGCAAGGTCGCCGGACGGGTCACCATGCTCCCGACCCGCGACGGCATTCCGATCAACGCGCAGGAACAGCTCATCGTCGAGCTTTACTCGAAGTAACCCGGGATGGATTGCGCATGACGATTGACATGACCGGCCTGGTTCGCCCGTACATGGTCGAGATGACCAAGCGGGAGGACAACCCCAACATCGCCGAATTCCGGCTCCAGCCCCTCGAGCGCGGTTTCGGGTACACCCTGGGCAATTCGCTGCGGCGCCTGCTGCTTTCCTCGCTGCGCGGCTCGGCGGTATGGGCCTTCCGGATGGACGGCGTGGTGCACGAGCACCAGACCGTGGCGGGGGTGCTGGAGGACGTGCACCAGATCATTCAGCGGCTCAAAGCGCTGACCCTGGTCCTCGACGAGGACAAGGACGAGGCCATCCTGCGGATCCGCCGGGAGGGCCGAGGCCCGGTGTACGCGCGGGACATCCAGGAGTCGGCCGGGGTGCGGGTGGTGAACCCGGATCACCTGCTGTTCACCCTCCAGGACGACAAGGACGTGAACTGCGACCTGTACGTCAACAAGGGCCGCGGCTACGTCGAGTCGGAAATGCACGTGGTGGACCGCTCCATGCCGGTGGACTCGGTGCGGATCGACGCCATTTACAATCCGGTCCGCCGGGCCAACTTCACCGTGAGCGAGACCCGGGTCGGGCAGCGCACCGACTACGACCGGCTCGCGGTCATGGTGGAGACCAACGGCACCATCAGCCCCGAGGACGCCATCGCCTATGCGGCGGCTCTCGCCACCGAGCACTTCCGCTACTTCATCGACTTCGGCCGGGTGCCCCAGCAGCGGGCCCTTCCCGCCGAAGGCGTGAGCATCAGCGGCGGCCTCCGGCTCAAGCTGGAGCGGCTGATCGATGACCTCGGCCTTTCGGTCCGGTCGCTCAATTCCCTCAAGAATTCCAACATCCGTACCCTGCGCGATCTGGTCGAGTTCAGCGAGGAAGAGCTGCTCAAGGTCAAGAACGTGGGCGAGAAGGCGGTCGCCGAAATCGCCGAGCTGCTCCAGCGCGAGGGGCTCCGGTTCGGGATGGCGTTCGAAGAGGTCGAGGGTGAGCTCCGCGTGGTCCGGAGCGGCGGGGCGGCTGCCGACGCGTCCAGCAGCACCAATGGGGAGAGCGCGTAATGCGGCATCGCGCCAAGGGGCGTCAGCTCTCCCGCACCGCCACCCACAAGAAGGCGCTGCTGCGCAACATGGCGGCCAGCCTCTTCAAGCACGACGCCATCGTGACCACCGAGGCCAAGGCCAAGGAGCTCAGGCCCTACGCCGAGCGGCTGATCACCCTGGCCCGGCGGGGGGATCTCCACGCCCGCCGACAGGTGGAGCGCCGGATTCCCGACCGCGAAGTCCTGGGGCGGCTCTTCAAGGAGATCGGGCCCCGCTTCGCCACCCGGCCCGGCGGCTACACCCGGATCCTCAAGCTGGGGCACCGGGTGGGAGACGGGGCCGACATCGCCCGGATCGAGCTGCTGTCCGAGTGACCCGCTGCGCGGTCCGAAAAAACGACGAAGGGGACCGAGTGGTCCCCTTTTTTGCAGCCCCGAGCGCCGGCTCCGGCGGCGTCAGCTCGCCTTCTTGATCTTGTTGCCCTTGATGCACTGGGTGCAGACCCGGACCCGCTTGACCTCGCCGGCCACCATGGTGCGGACGGTCTGGAGGTTGGGATACCAGCGGCGCTTGACCCGGTTGTTGGCGTGGCTCACATGGTTGCCGGTCGTCGGCCCCTTGCCACAGACGGTACACACGCGAGCCATGATTCGGAACTCCGTTGAGGGCTTGGTTAAGAGCCCCGAAAGATAATCCAATGATCGGCGTGGCTCAATGGGAGGGGCGCAACGGCGCAACGGCGCTCAGGCGGTCGGCCCCGCGCGGAACCTTGCGCCCTTGCGCCTTTCCGCCATTGCGCCCGAGGAGGAACCAGGGGCATGCCTAAGGCACTCATCACGGGAATCACCGGCCAGGACGGCTCCTATCTGGCCGAGCTGCTGCTCGAGAAGGGGTACGACGTCTACGGCATGGTCCGGCGGACCAGCCACCACAGTTTCGAGCGGATCGAGCATCTGCTCGACCGGGTGCACATCGTCACCGCC
>DATFGC010000177.1:0-10237 GCA_035249765.1 Gemmatimonadales bacterium
ATGAACGGAGCTTGCTGGTGCGAATCGCCTCGAAGGCGAGGAAGAAGGCTTCGCGGAATGGCATGGTGTCGAGTGGTGTGAGTGGTTCGTGATTCGTGGCTAGTGAACGGCCCCTACCCACGAATCACGAAGCACGAGCCACTATCCAAGACTCCGCCCTGTGTTGATCACATTCACATTGCTGAACCGGGTCGTGGCGCAGCCGTGCGACACCGCGCTGATCTGCCCCGGCTGCCCCTTGCCGTCGCGGAAGGTGCCATTGAGCCGGTAGTCGCGCTGGTCGCAGATCGCCGACACCGAGTTCCAGAATTCCCGGGTGTTGGCCTGGTAGGCCACGTCGTTGAGCAACCCGGTGATCTTCCCGCTCCGGATCTCGAAGCAGAGCTGGCCCCCGAACTGGAAGTTGTAGCGCTGCTGATCGATGGAGTAGGTGCTCCGGCCGTAGAACAGGATGCCCCTGTCCACGCCGGCGATGAGCTCGGCCTGGGTCAGCGGCGCCCGGCCCGGAGAGAGCGAGACGTTGGGCATCCGCTGGAACTGCACCGATTCCCAGGAGTCGGCATAGGAGCAGCCGTGGCCTTCCTTCTCCCCCAGGATGTGGACCTGATCCCGGGTGGCCTGGTAGCCGACCAGGATGCCTTCCCTTACCAGATCCCACTGCCGGGCCTTGACGCCCTCGTCGTCCCAGCCGACCTCACCCAGCGACCCGGGCTGGGTCCGGTCGGCCACGAAGTTGACCAGCTTGTTGCCGAACGGAAAGGACCTGGTCTTCCACTTGTCGAGGGTGGCGAAGCTGGTCCCGGCGTTGTTGGCTTCGTACCCCAGCACCCGGTCGAGCTCGGTGGAGTGGCCGACCGACTCATGGATGGTGAGAAAGAGCTGGGTGGGATCGATCACCAGGTCCCAGCGTCCCGCCTCTACCGAGCGGGCGGTGAGCTTCTCCCGGGCCTGGGCCGCCGCGAGCGTGGCATCCTCCACCATGTCGTAGCGCAGGCCGTACATCGCGGTGGGCCCGGGCCGTCCCGAGCCGGCCTGGAGGTATTCCCACCCCAGGCCGATCGGCGCCGACAGCGCATCCCGGGTCTGGAACCGGCCGGTGGCCGGATCGGTGGCGGTCACCGTGAAGGTCGGCCAGATCCGGTGCAGGTCCTGATCGGCGTAGGTCCCGTCGGTCGAGGCGAAATACTTCTGCTCGTTCACCACCGAAATCGCGGAGTTGACGAACCGGGCGCCGGCGCCGAGGGCCGCGGCGTTCACCGCGAGCAGCAGGTCCACCTTCTCCTGCACCGGGATCTCCATGGCGTTTTTCTGAATGGGCGACTTCCAGCTCACCTCGCCATAGCCCGGCACCGGGGCCAGACGGACCGGCTCGGTCTGGAGCCTGGCGTTGGCTTTCGCGATCGCGACCGCCCGGGTCGCGGTGCGGGCCACGCTCTCGGGCGTGACGTCCGGGGTCGCGGCAAATCCCCAGGTGCCGTCCACGATCACCCGGACGCCCACCCCGAAGGATTCGCTGTTGCCGATCCCCTGGACCCGCCGCTCCCGGGTGGACACCGACTGGTTGAGGTAGCGCCCGATCCGGAGATCGGCATAGGAGGCCCCAGCCTTCCGGGCAGCTTCGAGTCCCGCATCGGCCAGGGCCTTCTTGTCGGCGCTGGGGATCGCGGTCAGCGCTCCGTTCCAGAACCGGGTTCCCGGGGGAAGAATCAGCGCGCCGGCGCCGAGGCCGGCGGCTTCCAGAAAGTGGCGTCGCTTCATGAGCGCCTCATGGCCGGGTCAGACCGCGTCCGACAGACTGGAAAAGGTGAAGTCGCGGGCGCGGATCGGTGGGAAGAGGTTGCCCCCCTGGCGTACCGGGGTTCCCATCGCTTCCAGGTTGTTGAGCATGATGATGGGGGACTCGTTGAACCGGAAGTTCTTGATGGCGTACTGGATCTTGCCATTCTCGATGAAGAAGGTCCCATCCCGGGTGAGCCCGGTGAGCAGCAGGGTCTGGGGATCCACCGACCGGATGTACCAGAACCGGGTGACCAGAATCCCTCTTGGGGTGTCGCGGACCAGGTCCTCCACCGTGCCGGTGCCGCCGCTCATGATCACGTTGCCCGGACTCGGGGTCGGCTCCACGCCCTTCCGGGCCGCCCAGACCCGGTCGTAGCTCAGCTGCTTCACCACCCCCTTCTCCACGAAGGTCATGGCCCGCCGGGGCAGGCCCTCGAAGCCCCAGGCGGGAGCCGGGACCTCGGGGTGCATCGGGTCGGTCGAGATGGTGACCTGCTCGGAGACCAGCTGCTCGCCGAGCCGGGTGCCGCCGCCCCGCTTGGAGAGGTAGGTGCGTCCCTCCTCGGCGGCCCGGGCACTGAACCCGCCCAGCAGATTCCCGGCAAAGTCGGACACCGCGGTGGGCTCGAGCACCACGGTGTATTTCCCCGGCTCGATGGCGCGGGTGGTGCGGGAGGCAATGGCCTTGTCGATGGCGATGCGGGCCGCGGCCGCCGAATCGAATCGGGCGGCGTCGTTGTAGTCCCGTCCCACGTATCCGGAGCCCAGGTCGTCGTCGGTACGGACGGTGAGCGAGAAATCGAGATCGGTCCGGCGGTCGTAGGCGAACAGGCTCTTCGAGTTCATGATCGCGGACCAGCGGGTGCCGTCCTGGAGGAAGCCGGCCGCCACCGCGCCGCGCTGGCGGGCGGGGAGGATGCAGTCGGCCGCGACCTGGGCCCGGTATTCGGGCCCGATCCGCGCGGTGGACTCGTAGTACCCCGGCGTCTTGAGGTAGGTCTGGGGGCCGAGCGGCTCGATCCACTCGGGATTCTCCGGCGCCAGCCGGGCCAGCTCTTCCGCCCGGCGCACTACCCGCTCCAGCGCGGCGTCGTCGAATTCGTTGCCGCTGGCCGATCCGGTTCGGCGGCCGAAGCTGGCCGAGACGTTGAGAGAGCGGTTGGAGGTTTCGCCGGCGGTGCTGACCGAGTTGCGGGCGAATCGGATGTTGCCGCCGGTCCCGCCGCCGATGCCGGCCTGGCAGGTATCGGCCCGGGACATCCGCATCACCTTTTCGAGGATCTCGCGGGCCTGGGCTTCGGAGAGGTCGGACATGGTCGCTCAGATAGGTGAGCGGGAAGAATAGCAGCGAGGAGTGGTCAGGGGTCAGTGGTCGGCGGGGGGGTCAGGGTGGGGTGTTCCCCTGACCCCTGACCCCTGACCACTGACCACTGACCACTGACCACTACTCGTATCGAAGGGCCTCCACCGGATCCAGCCGGCTTGCCTTGGTGGCCGGGTACATCCCGAAGAAGATGCCGGTGATGGCCGACGCGCCGAGGGCGGCGACCACCGACCAGAGCGGTACCGCCGCGGGCACCGGGGTAAAGGAGGCGATGGCCCAGGCGAGCAGGGCGCCCACCGCCAGCCCGATGGCTCCGCCGATCATGGTGAGGGACGCCGCCTCCACCAGGAACTGAAACAGGATTTCCCGCCGGGTGGCTCCCAGCGCCTTGCGGACCCCGATTTCCCGGGTTCGTTCGGTCACCGAGATCATCATGATGGCCACGACGCCGACGCCGCCGACCATGAGTCCCACACTGGAGAGGGCCAGCATCACCAGGAAGAAGCCGCTGGTGACCGAGTTGAAGGTCTCCA
The DNA here is from genome assembly GCA_035249765.1 of Gemmatimonadales bacterium. Taxonomy (GTDB): domain Bacteria; phylum Gemmatimonadota; class Gemmatimonadetes; order Gemmatimonadales; family GWC2-71-9; genus JABFSM01. The sequence goes on from DATFGC010000177.1 coordinate 3,637, forward strand.
TCAGCTTGTCCTGGGTCACCACCGCGAAATTGTTCTCCTGGCTGGGCCGGAGACCCCGCCGGGCCCGCAGGGCGGCGATCACGTCGTCCTGGGCCTCGGCGACCGTCGCCAGATCGGTGGGCAGCACCACGAAGTCGAGCCAGCCTTTGAACCAGTCGGCCACCTTGGTGAAGGTGGTATGGGGAATCATGGCCAGGGAGCTCCCGCCGCCCCCGAAGAGACTGGACGCCTCGGCGTAGATCCCCACGATCTGGAACGGCTGCCCGTAGATCTTGATCCGCTTCCCGATCGGGTCGACCCCCGGAAACATCGTCTGGCCCAGTTTGTCGTTGATGACCGCCACGTTGGCGCCGGCGGCGAACTCAATGTCTGTCCAGTTCCGTCCGCCGATGATGGTGCCGCCGGAGACCTGGGGCCAGTTGGTGGTGTAGCCGATCAGCTGGACGCTGGAGAGCTTGAAGTCCCCGTAGGCCATGGGCGCGCCGGTGGATTCCCGGTAGCCCACGTCCCGCACGGTCGGCAGGGTCCGCAGCAGCGCGGCTTCGTCGGTGGTGAGCCAGGGATTGCGGCGCCAGGGCGACATCTCGTCGGACCCGTCGGAGATGTTGAGCCCGCCCTGGAAAAAGCGGAACACGAAGAAGGTCTTGGGCCCCAGGGTCTCGAGCTGGGCCGACACCGCCCGGTTGATCCCGGTGATGGCGGAGGCCATGGCGATGACCACCATGACGCCGATGGCCACGCCGAGGATGGTCAGCGCCGCCCGGACCTTGTTGGCCCGCACCGAGTCGAGGGCCATGCCCATGCCCTCGAGGATGCGGGCGCCGCTGTTCAGGAATTTCTTCATTCGGCCCGGAGCGCGGTAATGGGATCGAGCCTGGAGGCGCGGCTGGCGGGGTAGATCCCCGCGATCATGCCCACCGCCACGCCCAGGGACACCCCGAGGAGGACGGACCAGGGCGCGACCGCCGCGGGGAGCGGGGTGAGCGAGCGCACCGCGAAGGCGAGGCCGATCCCGGTGGCGATCCCGATCGCCGCGCCGAGGGTGGCGAGGGTGGCCGATTCGACCACGAACTGGGCCATGATATCGCGCCGCTTGGCGCCCAGCGCCTTGCGGATGCCGATCTCCACGGTCCGCTCGGCCACCGCCATCAGCATGATGTTCATGATCACGATGCCGCCCACCACCAGGCTCACCGACACCAGCATGGGGAGCGCGGTCATCAGCACGGCGGAGATTTTCTTCCACCCCTCCAGGGCACCCTCCGCGGTCTGGAGCGCGAAGTTGTCGTCCTGGGCCGGCTTGAGCCGCCGCTGGATCCGCATCGCCTCCTGGGTCTCGGCCAGGGCCGCCTGCATGCCCTCCACGTTGCCGGCCTGGATGTGGAACTCATCCATGAAGCCGTAACGACAGGCCACCCGGTGGACCGGAGAGTCGAACGGCACCACCGCGAACTTGTCGAGCGAGATCCCGAAGAGGGTCCCCTGCTTGGCCAGCAGTCCGATGACCCGGTAGGGCAGCCCCTCGATGGTCACGCTCTTCCCCATCGGATCGGCCCCCTTGAAGAGCTTCTCCCCGATCTCCCAGCCGATCACCACGACGGCTTGTCCCAGCTCGGCTTCCTGGGGGGTGAACACCCGCCCCGATTCGAGGTCGAGGTTCTTGATCCGGAACATCGGCGCGTCCGCGGTCCACACGTCCACGTCCTTGGCGGTGGTCCCGTTCCACACCAGCGGCAGGCGCTCGCTGCAGAAGCGGGAGAAGATCGCCGGGGTCTCCATCCGCGATTCGACGAAATCGGCCTCGACGTAGTTGATCCGGGGCCGGCGGGACCACTCCCGCCACTGCTCCTCCGATGCGTCGGTGAAGTTGGGCATCCGCCGGATCTGGAAGGTGTTGAGCCCGACCAGCTTGTTGGCGAACTGGTCCTCCATGTACACGTTCATGCCCTGCACGATGGAGACTACCGCGATCAGAAAGGTGACCCCGATCAGCACGCCCAGCAGCGAGAAGAAGCTCTTGAGCTTCTGGGTGCGAATCGTGGTCAGCGCCATGCCGACCGCGTCCCTGAGCATCATGTCAGGCCGCCGCTTCCCGCTGCCGGGTGTCGCTCGCGATCCGGCCGTCCCGGAGCACCACCACCCGCCCGGCGTGGGCGGCGATGTCGGCCTCGTGGGTCACCATGATGATGGTCTGCCCCTGGTCGTGCAGGGTCTGGAAGACCCGCATGATCTCCTCGCTGGTGGTGCTGTCGAGGTTGCCGGTCGGCTCGTCGGCCAGCAGGATGGCCGGCTCGTTCACCAGTGCCCGCGCAATCGCGACCCGCTGCCGCTGGCCGCCGGAGAGCTCGTTGGGCCGGTGATCCATCCGGTTGCCCAGCCCCACCCGGGTGAGCGCGGCCTCGGCCCGCTCCCGCCGCTGCCGCGCGCCGGTGCCGGCGTAGACCAGGGGGAGCTCCACGTTGGCCAGCGCGGAGGCCCGGGGCAGCAGGTTGAAGGTCTGGAACACGAACCCGATCTCCCGGTTACGCACCCGCGCCAGGGCGTCGTCGGGCATCCGGGAGACTTCCTGGCCGTTGAGCCAGTACTCCCCGCTGCTCGGGGTGTCGAGGCAGCCGATCAGGTTCATGAGCGTGGACTTGCCGCTGCCCGACGGTCCCATGATCGCCACATACTCGTTGCGGCGGATTTCCAGCGACACGCCGCGGAGGGCGTGCACCGTCTCGACCCCCATCTCGTAGGTCCGGACCAGGTCCCGGATCTGAATCACGAGGTCGCTCATGGGGCCTTCTTCGCGCCGGCCGCGCCGGCTTCACGGGCCTGACGCACCCTGGTGCTGTCCTTGAGGTCGCGGACCGACTGATAGGGGCCCGCCACCACGGTGTCGCCCGCCTTGAGGCCCTCGAGCACCTCGAAGTGCTCGTCGCCCGCGATGCCGACCTTCACCGGGCGGAACATCGCGATCCCGTTCTCCACCACGAAGACGCCCTCGCGATCCTTGGGCTTCTTGGTCGTGGAGCCGCTCCCCACCGCGGTCCCCTGGGTGGTCTTCACCTCGTTGGGCACTTCCTCGTGGGCCCGCACCGTCAGCGCGATGATCGGGATGGACAGCGACTGCTTCCGGGTGTCGGTCACGATCCGCGCGGTGGACGACAGGTCGGGGCGGATCCCGGCCGGCGGCTTGTCGAGGGTGATCTCGACGTCGAAATCCACCGCCCGGTCGGTGGACCCGCCGCTGGCGGCGCCGGTCTGCGACAGCTTGGCGCTGTTGCTGATCTCGGTCACCCGCCCGACGAACGAGGTGTCGGGGAAGGCGTCGATGGTGACGGACACCGAGTCGCCCAGGTGGAGGCGCACGACGTCGGTCTCATCCACCTGGACCCGGGCCAGCACCACCGAAAGGTCGGCGATGGTGAGCAGCAGGCCGGTCTCCCGGGAGAAGGTTCCGGGAACCGCGACTTCCCCCTCTTCCACCGCGAGCCGGACCACCCGCCCGTCGATCGGCGCGGTGAGCCGGGTCTTGGCCAGGTTGCTCCGGGCCTCGGCCAGCGCGGCACGGGCCTGATCCACCCCGGCCCGGGAGGCGTTGTAGTTCGCCTCGGCCACGTCGAAGGCCTGCACCGCCTGCTCGACCACCTCGCGGGCGATCAGCTCGGCGTTGGCTCTCTGAATCTCGAGCGAACGGTCGCGCTGGCGCCGGGCCTGGTCGCGATTGGTGCGGGCCTGGGTCAGGGACGCCTCCATCTGCGCCACCTGCGCCTCGAGCCGGCTGACCACCGAGAGATACTGGGCCGGGTCGATCTGGATGAGGAACTGGCCCTTCTTGACCAGGTCGCCTTCCTTGACCCCGATCTGGGTGATCCGCCCGGTGATATCGGCGCTGACGTCGACCTTGGTCTCCGCCTCGATCTTGCCGCTGGCGGTCACCGCGGCAACCAGGTCGCGGGCGGACACCGGCTCGAGCCGAACCTCGGTGGCGCGGCTGCCTCGCTTGGCCGCCGTCAGGGCAAAGAGGCCCCCGCCGACGAGGACGACGATCGCGAGGCCCAGCGTCCACTTGGCACGACGTGACATGATCGATCCTCTTTCAGCGCAGTGGGCGGCCGACCGCGAGCTCGAGCGCCGCGACGGCCTTGTGGTATTCGTAGACGGCGTTCACATAGTCCCCTTCGGCGCGCGTGACGGTGTTCTGCGCGTCCGAGACCTCCAGCGACGATCCGGCGCCCAGCCGGTAGCGGTCCTGGGCGAGGCGGAGCTGTTCCCGCGCCGACTGACGGCTCTGCTCCTGCACCTGGATGGCCAGGTAGGAGTTCCGCACCCCGAGATACCGGGCCGCGACTTCCGCCTCGATCTGGAGCTTCCGGGCCCGCACGCTCTCGGTCAGATCGTCTTCCGCCGCCTGGGCCTGGGCGACCTGGAGGTTGCGGGTAAACCCGTCGAAGATCGGCAGCGAAATGGTGAGCCGGGCCGCGAACGGCTGCTTGGTGAAGCTGAACGGAAAGACGTCGTTCGCGCCGATCACCTGGTCGCGGAAGGACGGCAGCAGCGCGTCGCCGGTGGCGTCGAGATTGGAGAAGGCGTTGCAGTCGGCGATGATGCCGCCATTGGGGAAGCCCGGGACTCCGCCGCCCGGCAGGGTCGCGATCAGCGCATTCTGGAACCGGCAGTTCTCGGCGGTGCTCTGGGCCCCGGCCAGCCGCTGATTGATCAGCAGGCTCTCGTTGGTGAATTCCTGGGTGAAGCCCTGGATTCCGGCGCTCACGCTCACCGTGGGCAGGAAGCGCGACTTGGCCGAGCGCACCCCCCAGGTGGCCGCCACCTCACGGGCCCGGAACGCCTTGAGGGACGGGTTCTCCTCCTGGGCCAGCGCCAGGAGCTGCTGCTGGTCGAACTGGGGCTCGGTCACCGGGAACGAATCCGCCAGCGCGATGGTCTCCGGCACGCCGGGGAGGGACACGCCCATGCGGCGGAACAGCTCCAGCTTGGCTTCGTTCTCGGCCTGCTGAGCCCGGAGCAGGGCCACGTCCGACTGGCCCTTGAGCACTTCGGCCTGCCGCACGTCGAGCATGGTGGACTGGCCCACGGTGTACCTCGCCCGCGCCAGCCCCAGGAAGTCGGCGTTGCGCTGCACCTGCACCCGGGCGACTTCGGTTTGCGCCACGGCCTGGAGCGCGGTCAGGTACTGCACCGTGATGTCGTTGCGCAGCTGCTCCGCGGCGCTGGTGATGTCCGCCTCGGTGGCGCGGCGGGTCGCCTTCTGCTGCCCGGTGGCGGAGAGCTCGGCGCCGGAGAGCTGCCACGCGAAGGACAGGGAGTAGCTCGAAGTCAGCGCGGGCGACGACTGGTTGAACGTGGAGCCGCCGAAGGTCGAGGCGCCGGAGCCGGTGTAGCCCATGCCCCCGCTCACATCCACCGAAGGGAGCAGGTTGGCGTAGGCATTCCGCACCGCCCAGTTGGCGGGGCCGGCGTCATTGAGCCACTGGCGATAGGTCGGGCTGTTGCGGCGGCCGAGCTCGAGCGCCTCGGTCAGCGTGAGACGCGCCGTCTGTGCGGCACGGGCCGGTGTCGCCGGCACCTGGCCGGTCGGCGCCTGGGCAAAAGCGCCGGTCGGCGCGACCAGGCAAAGTCCAAGAAGGGCGCGGGCCCAGCGAGTCATGGCGATCTTCCTTGTCGGGTAGCGGATGGTCGTTGAACACCCCATATAACGGCTTGATGCCTCCAAAGGTTTCAGCTTGCGACAAACACAGTCTAACGCAATGTAATACTGACAGTTACGTTTCTGCGAGCTCGCTCGTTGCGGTGGCTTTCACGGCTGCTTCGCGGGTGAGCTCTTTTTCGAGGGTGGCGAGGATCGCCTCGTAGAATCGGGCTCCCTTTTCGGACGAGGCGGGAAGTTGTGCCGGCAGCAGAGGAAGGTCCACCAGCTCGGGGGCAAGGTGGAGCATCAGTGAGGTATCCACCTCTCCTCCGTGCCAGGGTCCCCGGCTGGATTCGCGCAGGGGCGCCAGGACGCTGAGCGAGAGGATGTCGGCCACCCGGACCCGGCCGCAGGTGCGGATGGTGGACAAGGCCTCCAGGTGCTGGTCCGCGGCGTGGGCGGTGAGGATGAGCGTATCGCGCACGCCTGCCCTCTCCTCCCAGACCGCGATAAGTTCGTTCACCGCCCGGTGGAGCGTCTTCCGGGTGAGCGCCGCCGTGCCGAGGCTCATGTCGTCGGCCACGGCGTGGACCCCGTATTCCAGCGCCGGCGCCCGGACGATGCCGGTTCGGATGGACAGATCATCGGCCAGCCGTTCCAGGATGACCGTGTCGCATCCGAGCGGCAGGTGGGGTCCGCGATTCTCCAGCGTTCCCGCCGGCAGCAGCAGCCGAGGCGTGGCGGTCAGCAACCGGGCCGCGCGCTCGGGCGACATCTCCTTCAACCGCAATGGACGCGTCATCTGAACACTGCCTTTCCCTGGTGGGTCTTTTCGTTCGCGGCCGCGGCCATCGCGACCGGCGAGTGGCTCCGCGCCCCGTCGCGCGGCGCGGCCGCCGCCGCCCTGGGGCTTCTCCTGCTCACCATGGTGCTCCGGCGCCGCCGGTGGATCGCGGTTCCCCTTGC